>JADYZS010000512.1 GCA_020853075.1 Anaerolineae bacterium
GCTGTCATCATGGTGGAGTTGACCGAGGAGCGGGATGGGCAGGTCACGCTCCACAGCCAGGTGACGCCGGGGCGGGACGTGCGGCCTGTCGGCGAGGACATCGCAGCAGGGCAAGAGGTGTTGGTCGCGGGCCCGGTGCTCGGCCCCGCGGAGTTGGGCCTCGTGGCGACGGTCGGCGCGACGGCGGTGAGCGTCCATCCCGCGCCGCGGGCAGCCGTCCTCTCCACGGGCGACGAGCTGGTGGAGCCCGGCAAACCGCTGCGGCCCGGCCAGATTCGCGACTCTAACCGCTTCTCTTTGATGGCAGCCGTGCGGGCGGCGGGCGGCGAGCCGATAGATCTTGGCATCGCTGGCGACCGGCCCGGCGAGTTAGAGCGTAAGGTCGCCGAAGGGCTGGAAAAGGCGGACGTGCTCTTGACCTCCGGCGCAGTCAGCATGGGGCAGTTGGACTTGCTGAAACCGCTGTTGGAGGCGTGGGGCACGGTGCACGTCGGGCGCATCCGCATGAAGCCGGGCAAGCCCCTCACATTTGCCACGGTGCGTGGCAAGTCGGTCTTCGCGCTACCCGGCTTTCCCGTTTCTTCCCTGGCTACCTTTGAGCTCTTCGCGCGGCCCGCGCTCCTCAAGATGCAGGGCCTCCGGCATCTGGCTCGTCCGCGCCTGCGCGTCCGCTTGGCCCATCCCATCCGCCATGAGCCGGATCGGGCCGAATACCAGCGGGCGGTCGTGACCTGGCGCGATGGCGAACTATGGGCAACGACCACAGGTTCGCAAGCCTCCAGTCGCCTCCTCTCCCTGGTCGGAGCCAACGCCTTCTTGATTCTGCCGGAAGGACAAGGAAACCGCGCAGCGGGCGAGGAAGTGGAAGCGATGCTGGTGGGAGAGATACGAAACGATTTGTAGGCATTGGAAACGTGGAACTCACGCATCTTAACGATGAGGGCCAGGCCCGCATGGTGGACGTGGGGGCTAAGGCCGATACAGAACGCGAAGCCATCGCCCACGGTGAAGTGCAGATGAGGCCGGAAACGTTGCGCCTCATCCGCGCGGGCGACCTGCCCAAGGGCGACGTGCTGGGGACGGCGCGGCTGGCGGGCATCATGGCCGCCAAGCGCACCGCCGAGTTGATTCCCCTCTGTCACCCGCTCCTTTTGACGCACGTGGGCGTGGATTGTGAATTGGACGAGGCGGGGAACCGGGCTATCGTGACGGCGACGGTGCGCTGCCGCGGCAAGACCGGCGTGGAAATGGAAGCATTGACGGCGGCCAGCGTTGCCTGCCTCACGATTTATGACATGGCGAAGGCGGTGGAGCGCGGCATGGTGATCGGCCCCATCCGCCTCCTGGAAAAGCGTGGCGGCAAAAGCGGCGAATGGAAAGGGGATGAGGAGTTGGCGAGATGATTCAGGTGAGCGTGCGCTTGTTCGCCTCGTTGCGCGAGGCGGTAGGTCAGAAGGAATTGGCAAGACAGGTGCAGGAGGGCTCTACCATCAGCGACCTCCTGGGCGCGTTGATGCGGGAGTATCCCCGCCTGGCCCAGGCTGCTCGGCGCACCCATACGGCGGTGAATCACCAATACGTCCCTGTGGAAACGGTGCTGCGCGATGGTGACGAAGTGGCGTTGTTTCCGCCAGTGAGCGGTGGAGCCGTACCATGAGCGGGAAATTGTTTGAGATTGTCACCGGGCCGCTATCTTCAGACGAGGCGGCGAGGCGCGTGGCTGCGCCCAACGTGGGGGCGATTGTGACCTTCATCGGCACCGTGCGCGACCACACAGGCGACCGGCAGGTAGATTACCTGGAATACGAAGCCTATCCTGAAATGGCGGAGCCGCTCCTGGCGCAGATCGGGCGCGAGGCCCAGGAACGGTGGCCCAGCATCTTGAAGGTAGCCATTGTCCACCGCACCGGCCATCTTAATATCGGTGAGGCGAGCATCGTCATCGCAGTCGCCGCGTCTCACCGGCAGGAGACGTTCGCCGCCTGCTCCTACATTATTGATCGCGTCAAGGCCATCGTCCCCATCTGGAAAAAGGAAGTGTGGGCCGACGGCGAGGTTTGGATTGAGGGGCCGCGCCAACCCGACCCGGCGACTGCCGGAGCCTGGGCCGGGGTCACGCCTTTTAAGGCCGCAAGGCAGTAGTCCATGCCTTTTCCCGTCACCGTTGCAGTCATCCTGGCCCTCGTTTTCGCTTTCATCAACGGGTTTTACGACAGCGCGAACCTGGTGGCCACCGCGATCTCGGCCAGGGCACTCTCGCCCCGATGGGCTTTCGCTCTCGCCACGCTGGCGGTTCTCGCAGGTCCGTTTTTGTTCGGCACCGCCGTCGCCACCACGGTGGGGGCAGGTGTCGTCAACCCGCAGGCGAGCCGCTCCGGCGTCATTGTGGCCGCCCTTCTCAGCGCTATCCTCTGGAGCCTGATGACCTGGTTCCTGGGGATCCCCTCATCCACCTCCCATGCCCTCATCGGGGGTATCCTGGGCGCGGCGATCTTGGAAGATGGGATAGCGGTGGTGCAGACACCCGGCCTGGTGAAGATCGCGGTTGCTCTCTTCGTCTCACCTATCGCCGGTTTGGCCGGCGGTTATCTGTTGATGAAGGTTGTGCTCTTCCTCGTGCGAGGGGCGTCTCCCGGCATCAACGTTCAGTTCCGGCGGCTGCAAGTCCTGGCGGTCATCGGCCTCGGCCTGGGCCTCGGCGCGAATGACGCACAAAAGGCTATCGGCATCATCACACTGGCCCTGGTGGCGGGAGGCACATTGACAGAATTTCAGGTTCCCCTGTGGGCCATCGCCGCGGGCGCGGTGGCTCTCGCTCTCGGCGTCGGTCTGGGCGGCTGGCGGATCATCCATACGGTCGGCGGGAAGTTCTACAAGGTGCGCCCGGTGCATGGCTTCGCCGCCCAGACGACGGCAATGGGCGTGCTGCTGGCAGCGGCGCTCTGGGGTGGGCTGGCCAGCACGACGCAGGTGGTCAACACCGCGATCTGGGGTGTGGGGTCAGCCGAGCGCATCAGCAAGGTGCGCTGGAGCGTGGCCGCCGACATCGCCTGGGCCTGGGTGCTGACAATCCCGGTTACCATGCTCCTGGGCGCGCTGGTCAGCCTGCTCATTCGCCGCGTGCCGGGGTTTTAGAAAGGGTGCGCATGGGGCTAAAAGAGTTCTTCCGTCCGCGACAGAGCAATTTCTTGCGGCTCCTCAACGAACAGTCGGCCAAGACATTGGAAGGGCTGGAGGCGCTCCTGGCTTACATGCAGGCCCGCGATGAGGATGCTGCCCGGCGGGTGGAGAAGGCCGAGAAAGAGGCGGACGAACTGCGCCGCATCCTGATAGACGAACTGAACCGCACCTTCGTTACGCCGATGGATCGGGAAGACCTCTTCAACCTCTCACGCGCCATTGACGACATCCTGGACTACGCCTACAGCACAGTGGACGAGATGCAACTGTTGGGCGTTGAACCTAACGACTACCTGCGGCGCATGGTGTCGCTCTTGCGGGATGCCGCCAACGAGATAGACCTGGCGATGCAGCGGTTGAAGGATCACCCCAACGTCGCCAGCGAGCACGCGCTGCGGGCGAAGGCGTTGGAGAATCGGGTGGAGAGCGTCTATCGCGAGGCGATTGCCGCGCTGTTCAAGGGGCCCAAGGACCTGGAGCACGTCGTAGAGATGCTGAAACTGCGAGAGATCTACCGCCACCTCTCTAACGCGGCGGATCGGGGCGACGCGGCGGCCAACGTCATCGCCGACGTCGTCGTGAAGATGGCGTAGAGAAGCGTAACGTGCCTGACTACGTACCTCCGCAACACCTGGTTGGGCGCAGCGAGGAACTGGCGCGCCTGCACGAATTCTGGCAGAGCGCCCGCGAGGGCCGCGGCCAAACCGTCTTCGTGACGGGCGAGGCCGGCATGGGCAAGTCAACCCTGGTGGAAGCGTTCATCGCCCAGGTCGCTGCCTCGCGCCAGAAGGGTGGCCCCGTTATCCAGATCGCGCGCGGCAACTGCTCGCAGCAGTTCGGGCGCGAGGAGGCGTTTCTTCCTTTTGCCGAGGCTCTGGGCGATCTGCTCAAGAAGGAGGCGAGCGACCAGAGCACGGCGCGCAAACTCCTCGGCGTCATCTACGACAGCGCGCCGGCCTGGATGGGGATCGTCCCTGTCGTGGGCGGTGTCCTCTCCGGCGTCATGGAGACGGCGAAATCCGCGCGCGAGCACTTCGGCGGGCAGGGGCAAGCCCAGGTCAGCCAGCCCGACCAGAGCCGCATGTTGCAGGAATACACCAACGCGGTGCTGGCCCTGGCGCAGCGCGGGCCTGTGCTTCTCTTTCTGGACGATCTGCACTGGGCCGACGCGGCGACGGTGGCGTTGCTGGCTCACCTGGCGCGACGTATTGCCTCGCAGCCGGTCTTCATCGTAGGCACTTACCGGCCCTCTGATTTAGCGGTGGCGCAGCATCCTTTGTACGCGGCCCGCCGCGAACTGGATCGCTACAAAGCCTGCACAGAGATCGCGCTCACTACCTTTGACCGGACGGGCTTTGCGGCGGTGGTGAGCAACGCTTTTCCCGACCACGCCCTGCCGGAGGATTTCCTGGATCGCCTCTACGAGCAGACCGGCGGTGTGCCCCTCTACGTCGTAGAGACCTTGACTTACCTGCGGGATGACGGCATCATCGGCCAGGTGGAAGGGCGCTGGCAGTTGACCGGCACGTTGGAGAATATCCAACTCCCCGCGTCGGTGGAGGCGGTGATCCAGAAGCGGTTGGAGCGGCTGGACGAGGAGCAGGGCCGGGCGATGCAGTACGCCAGCGTAGAGGGCACCGATTTCACCTCTATCGTCCTTTCCCAATTGCTGGAACAAGATGAACTTGCAATAGAGGAGCGGCTGGAGAAGGTGGAGAAGACCCACCACCTGATTCAATTTGACAGCGAGGTGGAACTGGGCAATGACCTTGCCAGCCGCTACCGTTTCAGCCACGCCCTCTTTCAGAAGGTCCTCTACGATGCGCTGCGCGGCAAACGCCTGATTCTGCTACACAGGCGCGTGGGCGAGGCGATGGAACGACTATACGGCGACAAAACGGGGGAAGTCGCCCACCAGTTAGCCATCCACTTTGAGGCAGGCGGCTTGCCGGAAAAGTCGCTCACCTACACCTTGCAGGCCGCGCAACGGGCCATACGCCTCTACGCCTGGGAGGAGGCGGCCCTCGGCTTTGAGCGGGCCGAGCGATTGGCAGAGCACGCCAGCGCTCCCGACGCCGTCGCGGTGCAGGTGAAAGAGGGCCAGGGCGACATCGCCCTGGCCCGCGCCTGCTACCATGATGCCATCGCTGCCTACGACGCCGCATCGGAGGCCCTTGACCTGGCGTTAGTTGATGATGAGAACGAAGTGCGCGCCCGCCTGCACCGCAAGCGAGCGCGGGCCTGCGAGTTCCTGGGCGATTACGCGGCGGCCTTCGCTGCGCTGGACGAGGGGCTGCGCCTGGCTCCACCGGAGTCGTTGGAAAAGGCCGCGCTGCACGTCATGGGCGCGGGCCTCCACCACCGCCAGGGACGACACCGGCAAGCGTTAGCCTGGTGCGAAGAGGCCCTGGCTGCCAACGGTCTGCCGAAGGTGCATCCCCTGCGCGCCCATGCCGAAAGCCTCAGGGGTGTGATGAACGTCTATCTGGGGCATCCTGATGAGGCGTTGTCGCCGCTGAACCTCGCCCTGAAGATATACACCCGTCTGGAAGATTTGCCGGGTCGGTTTGACGTCTGTTCTAACCTCGGCCTCACCCACTTCACACTGGCCGGCGCGGGCGATTGGGCACGAGCCAAAGAGTACCACGAGCAGGCGCGGGCCCTGGCCGAACGGATGAACGACAGCGAACGCCTTGCCCGCGCCAACCTTAATCTGGGCTGGCTGGCTTATTGCCTGGGCGACACGGAGCGGGCCATTGATGCCTTTGTCCACTCTCTACGCACCTGGACGGAGAGCGGCGCGCGCCTGATGGGCGCCATCGTCCACAACACCCTGGGCGCGGCGGAGTTGGCTTGCGGCCAGCATACGGCTGCATTGGCTCATCTGCAACGGGCTGTTGACGTATTGGTAGAGGTGGGCGCTCACGGCCAGTTGGCCGAGACGCGGCGCTTCCTGGCGTTAACGCACCTGGCAATCGGCGACCTTCCTACCGCCCACAAAGAAGCCGGAGAAGCATTAGACCTGGCGCGCACGGCGGAAGCGCAATTAGACGAAGCGGCAGCCCAACGCGTCCTGGGCCAGGTCGCACTGGCCGAAGGGAATCTGGACGCGGCGGCCAGCGCGCTGGCCGCCAGTTGTGTCCTGCTGGACGGGGACGGCAATCGCTACGAACGCGGACAGACGCTGGTTGCTCTGGCCGAGTTAGAGAGGCGGCGCGGCCAGACGACACGGGTTGACACCTTATTGACCGACGCCATCGCTATCTTCGCAGACCTCGGCGCCGCGCGTGAGTTGCAGCAGGCGCGTGCCCTCGCCCAAGATAGATAGTTTTGGGGATGAGCGCCAACCAAATAGCCTTGCGGTTTTGCCCAGTCGCGGTATAATGGGACTGCTTCCCTATACTTCATACTCTACATCCTCATCAGCGAAGGAGGTTGCACTATGGCTAGACCCGTCACTTTGTTCACCGGCCAGTGGGCCGATTTGCCCCTGGCAGTCCTGGCTCAGAAGGTCGCGCAGTGGGGCTTTGATGGGCTGGAACTCGCCTGCTGGGGCGATCATTTTGACGTGGAGAAAGCCCTTTCAGACGATGGCTATTGCCGCTCCCGCTGGGACATCCTGGGCAAGCACAACCTGCAATGCTTCGCCATCAGCACGCACCTGGTCGGCCAGGCCGTCTGCGACGACCCCATTGACGAGCGCCACAAGGGCATCCTGCCCGCCCGCATCTGGGGCGATGGGAAGCCCGAAGGCGTCCGCCAGCGCGCCGCCGAAGAGATAAAGAACACGGCCCGCGCCGCGGCTAAGCTCGGCGTCAAGGTAGTCAACGGCTTCACCGGCTCCAAGATCTGGCGCACCTTAGCCATGTTCCCGCCAGTGCCGCCGGAGATGATAGAGGCGGGCTACAAGGATTTCGCCGACCGCTGGAACCCCATCCTGGACGTCTTTGACCAGGTAGGGGTCAAGTTCGCGTTGGAAGTCCACCCATCTGAGATCGCGTACGACTTCTGGACGACAAAACGGACGCTTGAGGCCGTCAACCGTCGCCCGGCTTTTGGCATCAACTATGACCCCAGTCACCTCTATTGGCAGATGATGGACCCGGCACTCTTCGTCTATGAGTTCGGCGACCGCATCTACCACATGCACGTCAAAGAATCTGTCCGCGTGCTGGATGGGCGCAACGGCATCTTGGGGTCGCATCTCTTCTTTGGCGATCACCGGCGCGGTTGGGATTTCGTGTCGCCGGGGCGCGGTGGCGTTCCTTTTGAGAGGGTCTTCCGCGCCTTGAACACCGTGGGCTACAAGGGGCCATTCTCTATTGAGTGGGAAGACAACGGCATGAACCGCGACCAGGGTGCACCGGAGGCCTTGGCGATGGTGCGTCACCTGGACCTGACACCGTCGGACGTGGCCTTTGACGCTGCGTTCAAGAGCAAGTAGGATTAACCGGCGCGGCTTCTCTGCCCTCTCCCCGGCGCTCACAGGGGGAGGTATCCGGCAGTTGCGGCGACAAGACCCCCGCCCCTGTGTCGGGGGCGGGGAGAAGGCCCGCGAAGGCCCGGTACGCTCCTCCTCTCTACGCCCCGCGCAGCAGGGGAGGGTAGGCCACGAAGCGTCCCATACGCGAGGGTGGGGGTCTGGCGCTGGCGCGCCCCGGCTTCTCCGGTTGGGCCTGGCGATGGAGGCGCTCTACCTCCTATACTTTACGGCGCGCTTCCCCCTGGCGCGCCTGTATGACACGCTACCGCCGGTAGATTTTGCCAAACTGACAAGTTACTTCTGGGGCGACTCCGTGGCCTACGTGGCCGTGCTGACCGCGCTCTTTGTGCTCTCGGTGATGGCAGCCCGTAGCGTAACGCCCGCGCGGGGCCGGGCGCTGGCCTTCATCCTGGCCGGCAGCGCTATCTTCGGCCTGACCCTGGTGTTCCTTTACCCTATTCTGGCAACCGATCTCTTCAGTTACGCGCTGCGCGGGCGGGTGGCCGCGCTCTACGGTGCGAACCCTTTCGCCGTCTCGCCGTCTGCCTTTCCCCATGATCCCTGGATAGGACTCACAGGCGAGTGGGCCGTCTCCGCCTCGCCTTACGGGCCGCTCTGGGAGGGCCTGAGTTATCTCGTCGCCCGCTTCTCTGGTGGAAACTTCCTGGCGCATCTTCTGGCGCTTAAGGTTGTCGCCTTTGTTTCTTATCTGTGCAGCGTGGGTCTCGTTTGGGCGATCCTGGGACGGCTCGCGCCGGAGCGCCAGGCGGCGGGGACCCTCTTCTACGCCTGGAACCCTTTCACCTTGCTGGAGACGGTGGGCAACGGCCATAATGACATTCTGATGGTGGCCCTGATCCTGGTGGCGGTCTATTTCCTCGTCAGCGGACGCTCCTGGGGCGTTGTTCCCGCGATGGTTGCGGCCACGCTGGTCAAGCACATCGCCCTTCTCCTCATCCCGCCTTTCGTCCTCTACCTGGCCTGGCAGCATCCTTTCTGGCGACGCTGGCTTTTCCTCGTCGCCAACGCGGCGATGGCCGTGCTCTTGCTGGTCGTGTTCTGGTTTCCCGTGTGGCCGGGGTGGGATCACTGGGCCGTGCGTGAGGCAGCCACAGGCGCGACCTACTCCCCGGCTGCGCTCCTCATCCTACTCCTACGCTTCGTGGTAGGGCTACCGGCTGCTTTCCGGGTGGGGCGCTACATCGTCTTTGCTCTCTTCGCCTTGACCTACCTCTGGGCATTGCGCCGCCGTCCTGCCAGCGCGCGCCAGACAATCTACGCGGGTTTTCTTGCCCTGATGGGTTACCTGGTCTTCGCTGCCATGCAATACCATCCCTGGTATCTTCTGTGGGTGTTGCCGCTGGCTGTCTTCCTGGGCCCTGTTGAAACGGTTGCTATCGCCGTCTTCTGCTGGACGAGCCTGGCTAACACCGTCATCTACGACGTCCTTTGGCCCTGGCTTTGGAGTGTGCTGGATGCAACGGCTATCCACCTGATCGGGGTTTCTTTTACATTCTTGCCGCCGCTGCTGGCCGCGCTGTGGTATAAGAACAGGCAGAAAGCGGCAGGCGAGATTCTCACCGCAGATAAGATATTCTGAAGTATCGTGGAGGTCTCCACTACGTGGCAGATAACGCAGCAGGCATCATCGCGGTCATCGGCGGCACCGGCAAAGAAGGATCGGGGCTGGCGCTCCGTTGGGCGAAGGCGGGCGCGCGCGTCGTCATCGGCTCGCGCGATCCGGCCAAGGCGGAACGCGTGGCCGCCGAACTGAACGCCCGATTGGGACAAGATACCATCAGAGGCTTAGGGAATCGTGAAGCGGCAGAGCAGGGCGACGTCGTCGTGCTGACCGTTCCTTACGCGGCCCACCTCAGCACGCTGGCCCAGGTGAAGGATGCGCTGGCAGGCAAAGTGTTGGTGGACGTGACCGTTCCCCTTGACCCGGAGAACGTGCGCCGCGTGAAGTTGCCCGCCGCAGGCTCTGCAACGCAAGAGGCGCAGCAATTCCTGGGCGACAGCGTGCGGGTCGTCTCCGCCTTTCAGAACATCCCGGAATCGCTTCTGCATGACCCTCTCGCGCCCGTGGAGTGCGACGTTTTGGTCTGTGGCAACGACCGGGAGGCAAAGAGGGCGGCGATTCGTCTGGCAGAGTTGGCCGGGATGCGCGCCTTTGACGGCGGCCCCATTGAGAATTCGGTGGTGGCCGAGGCGCTGACCTCTGTTCTGATCAACCTCAATATCCGCTACAAGGTCCACGGGGCCGGCTTCCGCTTCACGCGCCTGCCGGAGTAGATTTGACAAGGCCCCCTCCCTGCCCTCCCCCGCGCGGCGGGGGAGGGCAGGGAGGGGGCCAGTAACCGACTCAGAAGGAC
>JADYZS010000513.1 GCA_020853075.1 Anaerolineae bacterium
CGTCTTCGTCAAGCCGCACTATTGGCTTATCTATGATCGGGTATGGGCAGCGCGGCCCGGTCTATACCTAGATTGGTTCTTTCACTCGCCTCTCGCGCTGGAGGAGATCGGCGATGGCTGGCGCAGCGAGGAAAGCCCAGGTCTATCCCTAGTCGCGGCTGATGCCACACGTTATGAGCGGCGGAGCGGTTTAGGCCCTGCCGACCTGACCGGCCTGCCCGGCGAGCCTTCACACCGCGCTATCAACTGGGTCTCTTTCCGCTGGGTTACGCGCGGAGCCTCCAAACCGGAGGAGATCGCGGTTCTTATCTACCCCGGCCAAGAGGCTGTGCGCCTGACCCGCCTGGCGGACGCCGGGGACGGCGCGCGCTTCCGCGTGGAGACGGAGGCGTTTAGCCACGAACTAATTTTGTCGCACGCGCGGGCAGAGTGGAAACCCGCGTGAGGGTAGGGCTCCGTCTGATGATAGCCGGCCTTTCTACCCCGAGTTGGGATGGTTTATCGCTGCGGTTATCCAGTGTATCTGACTGCGTTAGCCCTTTACCTCCGGTCTCATTCCGAACAGCCAACGCGTTACCCGTGTCCGCCTGACCGCGAACTCATACACCAGTAGGGTGGTTGCCAACGAGGACAGGCTAATCACTGCGTACTTCAGGAAGGCTACCATCTCCCACTGCACCACGTAGTAAGCGATCAACATGATGATAGTCTGATGCAGGACATAAAGCGGGAGGAACGCTTCACCGGCATAGGCTATGATTCGGGCGCTCAGGATGGGTCGTTTCACTGGCGTCTGAGGCTGAGGCGGATCGCTACCTGTGCGTGAGCCGGGGCGGTCGTGGGGTAAGCGAGCATGCCGTGGCCGCGCGCCAAAGCCGAAGATCGCGACGACCCAGGCCCATGCGCCAATGCTCTTGCCTGCCCGCCAGAGGAGACTGCCCCAGTCATAGCTTCTACTCGGATCTATCTTGAGGGAGTCTATAAACACGAAAAGCGCTGCCGCATATCCCACCTCCACGACCAGACCGATAAACAGAGCACTTCGCCATGTTCGGCCCATCGCCTGTAGGAAGCGAGGATCAGTTGCAATCAGGCAGCCGTATGCAAGGAAGAGCGTGAAAGACCATTCGGACCAACCGCCATTGTAGCGAGTAACGAGCACGGCATCAACCAAAGCCACCGGTAGCCCGAGCAGGAGGATTGTCCCCGACCGGGCACAGAACCCGGCCAATGACCCGACGAAGCGCTTGCCCGCAGGTGTTTGCAGGTAGAGAAAAAACGGTAGCAAGATAAGCGAGAAGAAAAATAAGTCCCACAGGAACCACAAGTGGGCGGTCATGAACAACCCCGTATTGGAATCGGCACAGATAATCGTCGGAATCTGGAAGCAGAGATCCACACTAAAAAACTGGGGGAGAAACTGCCAGTATGTCGCAAGGAAAGCAGGATCAGCCTGCTTGAGGTGGAGATAGATCTGCAGCGGGACGATTACCAAAGTCCCGAACAGGAAGGGAACGACAAGCCGTTGCAGTCGTTCGCGAATGAAGACCGCTGCCGTGCGTTTCTTAAGTGAATACCAGATTGCGAATCCAGAGATCGCGAACATAACCGGCATGCCCCACAAAGCAAAGAACGCCACGATGATGGATGCCACCAGGCTGAGCGGTTCATTCTTAACACCTTCCGGCAACGGAAAATGGTCAAAGACGCGAGCCGTGTGGAAGAAGACCAGACCGAACACCATCAGCATCCGCAACAGGTCAATACCACGGTAGCGCTCCGATGTTCCTGCGCTTTCAGTAGCCTGCCCAGGTGCTATGGTTACCATCTCAGAATGCTGTGGCCGTACCTCAGTAGTCACGCTGGCCTCCTCGGAAGGCGCACTGTCCCGACCCGATTTTCTGATTGGTTATGTGGCTCTAGCCTATCCGGCAAATCTTTTGTGTAGTATAATTCCGTCCACAATTGGGATAGATCGCTCTGTGAATAATATTACAACAGTATATCACTTTGCAGGCGACAGAGCAAAGTAGTGGAAAGGGGACAGGTGCATGATCGTTGACGCGCACACACATTTGGACAAGGACGGACATCTATATCCTGCCTTCCTCAAATCGTGCGCAGAGTTTGATGTCCAATACGTCTGGTGCAGTTGTGTGGGGCTCCCATCCTACATTGAGTATCCCACCGTTGAGGAAGTGCGGCAGGCCAACGAGGCAGTCAGGGCCGAGATGCGCCGCCTGTCCGGATTCATGTATGGCTACGTTTACGTCAATCCACGCCTGGGCGCAGCGGCATTGGATGAATTCAAGCGCGGACTGGATGCCGGCATGCACGGCCTGAAACTGTGGGTTGCCTGCCGCCATTCCGACCCGCTGGTTTTCCCCCTTATTGAGTACACCATTGAGCGAAAAGTGCCTGCACTCCTGCACGCTTGGCGCAAGGCAGGAGGCAATGAGCCCGGCCATTCTGTACCCCTGGATGTGGCTGAATTGGCACGCCGCTACCCCGAAGCCAAACTCATCATGGCCCACCTGGGGGGAGATTGGGAGCACGGCATCAAGGCAGTGCGCGATACCCCCAATGTGCTGGTGGACATCTGCATGAGCGTGGTGGAAGCCGGCCAAGTGGAGATGGCGGTGCGCGAACTCGGCCACGAGCGGGTGGTATTCGGCAGCGATGGCCCGGCCAACGATCTGCGCGCAAATATCGGCAAGTTGCAGGGCGCATATCTCTCTTCGGATGAGCGCCGGGCGATTGAATCGGGGAACATGCTGCGCCTGGTAGGGGGAAAGACACCATGACACTGCCGGCAACAGATGCCCACGTCTGGCTGGGGCGTTGGCCTTACGGGCCTTTGCCTATCTACACCGCGCCCGGTATCGTCGCCAAACTGGACGAGTTGCATATAGAGCGGGCGGTTGTCCACGCTCCCCAGGCGATTCTATACAAGGACGTGCACCGGGCCAACGCCGAATTGATGGATGCTGCCGCGCCGGAGCGGAAACGCCTCATTGTAGCGGCAACGCTGAACCCTGGTGAGGTGGGCTGGGAGCAAGACCTGCAACAGGCACACGACTGGGGGATGCAGGCGCTAAACCTTCACCCCAACTATCATCAATACGATGTGGTCAGCCGTCCTGCGCAAGAGATAGTGGCCGCCGCGACAAGCCTCGGCTGGCCGGTGCTCCTCACGGTGCGGATGCAAGACGAACGCCAGCAGCATCCGTTGGGGCGCGTTCCCAACGTCCCTATGTCCGCCATCGCCAACGCTGTGCGCCTATCACCGCAGGCGCGCTTCCTGATTCGCGGCGCCACTTACTTTGAACTACAGGACTTACAGAGAGCCATTGGCTATCTGCCCAACTGGTGGGCCTCCATTGAGCGCGCCCACGTCCCCCACGGCGTCGTCCCGCTGATGATAGAGACCGCTGGTGTGGGCCGTCTATTGTACGGCTCTATGTTTCCCTTCCAGTACGCGGAGTCCACCTGGCTCACCGTCTATAAGGCCAGCGACCTGACCGAGACGCAGCAGCACGCGCTTTTGGCCGCGAACGCGGCACAGCTCTTTCCTGTCCAGGAAGCGTGAACCACACGACGCTCCCCCGCATCTAAAGCAAGGGGGCATCTCAAACCTTTCCTCCAGGAGCGTCTGCGACGAGGGGAGTTAGAATCTCTTCAGCGACCCGCAGAATACCGTCAATCTCATCTTTCATGGTCACGTAGAAGTACGAGAGCCACCATCCAGCGGGGATCTGGGATGGCTTGTGGTTGGGGAACAGCGAGGTCCCATCGGATTGCAGGAGCATCATCTGCAACCTCTGGGTCGGTGGGGAGCGGTGTGCCAATATGCTGAGGAGTTTATGGTACCGTCCCTCCTGGCGGGCGCGATAAGCGGCCAGAGACGCCGGCCGGTGTTCAGGTTGAAGCATCGCAAGTTCAGCGCGGGTCTGGATAACGTCGGCGAGTAACGCCATATCCAAGTCCAGACGTTCCATCTCCTCAACGTAATACCGCAAGGTCTCCGTTCCTTCTCCTGTCTTGACCAATGCCGCGCAAAACATCGCTTTGAGCGCACCTAACCGAGCGCGCCAGGTCTGCACCAGGCCCACGGTCAGTTTGCCCTCCTTGAGTTTTACATGCAGCGATCCATAATGGCTGGCCGCCGGAAAGTAGGGTTGCGTCCATTCCACGAAGAGGCGATTCAAGGCATTGAGACCGTCCAGAACCAGCGCGGCGCGCTCCGCCCCGAAGTGCTGTTGTAGCGCCGCGCCCCAGGCGAGCCCTGCGTCGTAGCCCGCCGGATTCCAGGCCAACGCCGCACAAGTGATCATACTGGGGTAATAGGCGGAATAGGGCATCGGCATGTTGAGGCCGTAACCCCTCATAGCGGTAGCGAATTCCACCGGGCGATTGTGAACCGGGAAGGGGAGAATGATAGAGCGGCGATAGTCGTTCGTGATCTGGTTCTCAAAGAAGATCGGCTTGCGCCGGGCCAATGCGTTGAACTCCTTCTCCTGCGTTTCTGCATAGCCCACTGGGTAATCGTTCCAGTTGTTGGCAATGAATACCTCAACGTTGCCGGGGAGTGCCGCTCCTATCTTCTGAAGATAATCGGTATGCGCCAGGCGAAATTCCTCAGCGCGCTCCGGCTGCGGCGGCCAGCCAGCCAACTCGCCAGGTAGCCAATACACTTCAGGGATAAAGGTGAATTCAAAATCGTTGCCTAGCCGCTCCGTCAAGCGCCGATAGATTGCCAGGGTCAGGTTCAATTCCGCTTCCACCGATTGCAGCGTCTGATCATCAAACAAGATACCAAAGCTGCGGAATCCGGCTTCCACCCCTTCATCATAGACGGCAACCACGCGCGCCACATCTTGAGGATTAGTCGCATCAAACCCATCGGCAAAAGAGAGACGGCTCAATTGCAGCATCAGTTCAACGCCGTGCTTGCGTGCATATTCTACCAGCCAACGATCCTCGCTCGTAAGTCGTTCGCCGGAAGTCCAGTTCCACAGGCCGTAGAAAACCCGGTTGTACTTGTAGCGAAAGGCCAGGTCAATGATCTCCCGTGGGCGCGGATCGCTGCGTACCCAACCAATCAGGATGCGCAAGGGGAGTTCCGGCCAATCTGTAATCTCGCCGCAGCGAACGTATAGTTCTCCATAACGATCCACTGCGAGCAGTTGCACAAGGGTCGTAACACCTCTCAGGAGTCCAATACCCTCCGATGCGATCAATACAACGTGGTCGCTGCCGATTCGCAAGGCATACGATTCCGGTTGCGTGGGAGGTATGATACTCAGGCGTTCGGCCCAGACCTGCGCTGCGGCGCCAGGCTTTGCCACCCCGACCACCAGGTGGGTCTGGCCGGAGCCAGATGCGGCTGGTTCCCAGCCATAAGCCTGGCGGAGTTCACGCCGCAGCCAGGAAATAGCATTGGCCTCTTGGCCTTGGGCATTTGTATCGCATACCAGGTCCGCTATTGCCCTGCGGTTTTGGGTCAGGCGAAGTTTTCTGCCATTGAGGGCAAGTTGCTGTGGGTGCGGCAGAATGTGGTCCTCCGGGTTGGTAGGCAGCACACCCGGCGGCGGGTCATGCGGGCGCGTACCAAACATGGACATGGTTGCTTCTCCCCTTCATCCAGGCGAAATACATTTAAGGTGGACGACGCGCCCCTGTTCGGCAGAGAGGTAAGCGGCATAGATCACCCGCACAACCTGCCTTCCCAATAGCGCGTCGGATACCGGCGTCCGGTCGTACCTGACCACGTCAACGAAATCTCTGATCTCTTGCTGATACCCCAGGGCCCATCCTTCGCTCACGTTTGGGGAGCTCCAGCCGGCTTTCGTCTCCAGTTTCTCGGCGATGTATTCGTTCTCAAAGACCGCGGGGCTGGGAGCGTACGCCTCCAGGTGATTGCTGCGCGAGAGGTCGCAGTGGAACCGGGCATTGGACATGAAAACGTCCAACGTATCCTTCATGCCTCCCAGGCAGATGTCTGAGGCGGATACGATCCCCTTGGAGCCGTCGCTGAAAGTCAGGATCGCCGTCGCCCAGTTCTCCACGTCTTCCCAATCCTTCACCACCCAATGGTTCTTCTCCTGCTTGAAGGATTCAATCTCCGTCAGATTCGCTACCTGGGCCATGACAGAGCATACGGTGATGGGGCGACCGTCCCTCCATATTCCCTCGCAATGTTTGAGGTGCAGAATCGCGCCTAAGGGGTGGGAACCGAGCCGCAACAACGCTCCGCCCCCCGACGTGCGCCATCGCCGGGCATAGGCGGCGTGAGAGCCATGATGGCTCTCCTCGGCTCTCAATTCAAAGATGGTGCCACCACTCGCCGTGATCAGTCGCTTCACTTTCTGGATGGCAGGCGCATAGACCCAATTCTCAGCATACATGAGTTTAACACCATGCTTTTCTGCTGCACCGATCATCTCGTCGGTATTCTGCACGGCTGCGGCGAGCATCTGCGCTTTAGGGGTTGCGCCGACCATCCTGTCGTCATGGCTGTCATCGCCAAAGAAGCCTGTCATCGGCTTCTCACAGATAATGTGTTTACCCGCCTGGGCAGCGCGGATGGTGAACTCCTTGTGGAGGCTCGTGGGCACACAGAGATCTACAATGGTAACGTCGCTGGTCTCAAGGAGTTGCTGGTAATCTGAGAAGGTTGGGGATATCCCGTGTCGCCGCGCAAACGCCTGGGCCCGCTCTGGCGTGGCCGAGACAGCCCCCACCACCTGAACATCCTGTCCGCAGAGGTCGGCATAGGCCTGGGCGTGCAGTTCCGCCGAGAACCCTGTGCCGACGATGCCAATACCGATTTTCTTCATCGTTGCACTACCCTTTCCTCCGACCGGTCACCCTGGCCCGAACCTGTGGCCGGCTGTGCAGGGTTCGTCGTTTGTTGTGAGGGTACTATGCGGTTTCCCCTCGCGGGCATGGATGGAGTTGGTATCTCTATTCATGGGCGTTTTTCTCTTGATAGTCGCGCCACAGCCCACGAATCAGGTCCAGCGCGGTCATGCCCAACATGCCGAGGGTGTCTTCCGTAGGCCGGTTCCATTCGCCCGTTTCATCAACCTCGTAGCCCCCCTCAGAGAAAGCCTCGCGCGTGGGTACGTAACCCAACACATCATTGGCGCATCCGACGACCACGGTGTGGGGGAAGGGAGACTTTTCTTTAAGCATTAACTGCACCTCAACGAACACTTCACCGGGCATGGCGACTAACGCAATGTCGTTGATGCGTAGAACCTGCATCTCCGACACCATCTTGCCCTGTCTGACTACCTCTGCGTTCCGGCGCTGCACCTCCGGCGGGCTGTTTCGCATCCGTTCCAAGAACGACTCGCGCACGGGCATCTCCACCTCTCGCCAGGCGGCGGCGACGCTGCCGCCGTCCACAGGGAGCGCGCCGGCCTGGGCTGTGAGCCAGTAGCCGCCAACTATCTGGCCCACGATCTCGGCCTGGGGATCGTAGCGGGGGCCGCGCTCGGGGAAGGGCCCACGAACGATGGTGTTGCCCTCGGCGCCGTTGGTTAGCATCGCCACGGCCCCTTCGTGGACCGTCTCCAACAGTTCCTCAGCGTGGCCGAAGGAATCGCCGGAGATATACCGGCTGCGGAACGCCGCCAGAGGATGCCCCGTGAAATTGCCCAGGAGGCCGACTACTTCCCCTTCCAGATTCTCAAAACGCAGTGACGTCAGCCAGGGGTCCACCGGCCCGGTGCCCTGGAGGATCTCAGGTGGGACGTACCAGGTAGAAGGGACCGAGTAGCGGGAGGAATAGACGCGCCCGTCGATCATCTTCATGCGCCGGTTGATCACCAGGTCTTTGGTCTCAACCTTGTTCACGCCGACCCGCACCGGCTGCAACCTGCCAACAGCCTCGCAGACGGCCTGAACCACCGCCTCCACGACGAAGGCGGCGTAGGGAATAGTGTTCTGGGCGCCGAATATACTGGGCGCGCGATGGGTGTGCGTACAGCCGACCATCAGGTTATGGGCGGGGATGTGACATTGCTCTTCTACCCGCCGCCGAATCTCCTTAACCAGAGGTAAGTCAA
>JADYZS010000514.1 GCA_020853075.1 Anaerolineae bacterium
AATCCTTTTTAGGGGCCAAGCGCGCCAACCGTTCCGGGTTAGGGGCCTCCAGGTTGACCGATACCCGATCGGCCAGTTGTACAGCGCGTTCAATCTGCGCAGGCTCGGCATTGGGCAGGAACTTCAGATGGACGTAGCCGGTAAAAGCGTACTTCTGCCGTACCAACTCCACCGTGGCGATCATGCGGTCCTGCGTGCGCCGCGTGCCGATGATGCCCGAACTAAGGAAAAGCCCTTCTACCAGCCTCTGCCGTACCATCTGGTCAAAGACGCGGGCCAATTCTTCCGGCTCCACCGTCTCGCGGCGGAAGTTCCGCCCGGCGCGGAAGGGGCAGTAGAAGCAGTTCTTCTCGCACGCGCTGGTCTGTAGAACTTTCATCACTGGCATGCGCCGCCCGCCTTGCGCGATGACGTGGGTGACATAGCGTTTCAGGTCGCCGCGCGGGGTGGGTTGCGGCACCAGGTCTTTGGCAAAGGGAACCGGCTCGCCCGCCTCGGTGCAGGCGTCATACTGGGCTGCCTGGCCCAGCAGTGCCAACCGCTCTCCTATGTCTAGCGACATCGTTCAACCTTCCTACTCCTATTATACGAACAAAAGTTCTATTTGTCAAGTCCCGATTTTGCCGTAACTGTTCACCGTTGGTGATTCTGAACGCGGCCCAGTTGACAAGTCCTGGCGGCGGTGCTAGAATCAAACTGTCTGGCCCCGGTGGTGGAATTGGCATACACGGCAGGTTGAGGGCCTGTGCCCGTTCGGGCGTGGAGGTTCGAGTCCTCTCCGGGGCACCTCAACGTGGCGCCAGCCATTGGGCAGGCCCCCCGGCTCGGATCATCGCACGATGATCCGAGCCTTTCTTTCATCCCTCATAACACCGCCCTGGCCCATCCGCAACACTACGCGGCGAGAAAAACAAAGTGGCCCTCATGCTAATGAGGGCCACTACCAGTACCAGGGTTTGCTATGACAACCCTTTGTAAGTGTCTTCAGCGCGGCGGGTCACCCGCACCACAATCACCAACAAAACGTTGTCTCGGACTTCATACACAACACGATATCGCCCGACGCGCAGACGGTAGAGCCGTTGGCCTTTGAGTTGGATAGCCCCGCGCGGACGAGGATTACCGGCTAACGCATCAATTGCCGCTGTGACACGACGACGATCAGCGATGGACAACTTCTTCAGAGACGCAAGAGCAGCCCGCTCGATCTGAACGGTATAGTACACGCGTCGCCTCTTATGGTCCTGTCTGCTCTAGTTCCGCCTTCGCCTCTTCCCAGGCTACAAACTCCTCTGGATGAGTTTCGTAGCGCGCTAGAACCTCTTCTGCGTACCGAATGTCTTCTTCATCTTCCGGTTGGCGGGCACGCTTGGCTTTGAGGTAGCCGACGAAGTCCAACACTTCGGCGAGCGTCTCTTCCGGCAATCCTTGCAGTTCAACTAAGAGTTCCTGCATCACCGCTTCGGCAGCCATCATTCATCCCTCCCTTCTGCCTGCCCCTAGCATACCCGACAACCCGCTATCTGTCAACGCCCCGCAGGCCGCAGGCTCAACCGCAGCTGCCCCTGCCCGGTCTCTATTTCCACGTCCCACTGCGCCAGGTCTATGTCCAGTGTCAAGGCCGCGGGCGACTCGCTGACAGACAACGGTAGCAACTCAATCAGGTGGAACCACTCGTCGCCGTCGCCCTCGCCGGAGAGGTAGAAATCGGGCGTCGCCAGGCTTGTGAGTTTAAGTTCCGCCGTGCGCCAGGCTCCCGTATCCTCTTTCTGCACCAGCGATCCCACCGCGCTATCTGATTGATAGACACGCCAGGCATCGCGCCCCCGATCCAGATAGCGGACCCGCAGGAGCGCGCCCGCGGCAAAGCGTCCCAGAGCGCGGTCATCCACCCGCAGAAAGACCTTGCTGTTGCCGGTCGCCTCGTCCGTCCGCTTGCAGACCCAACATTCCGGCCCCGGCGGGAGCGTCTCATCATAAGGTTGGGCGTTATCCCCCAGGCTCTTGACGCGCGCATCGTTGGTCACAGGAACCATCTGGCCGCCCGGCGCATCCACCTGGGTAAGATAGAAGGTATAGTTGCCCGGCTCGTAGTTCGCGGGCGGGCTCTCGCAGCCGAATGTGCCGTAGCAGACAGGGTCACGATGCGCCCGCAGCGCCACCCAGATAGAGGGCGCGGTCGCCGCCGTCGCGCCGAAGTAGGGAGCCCAACGGCGCATGATGCCTGTGTATTCCCGCTTCTCAGCGGTCACGCGCCCTTGCGCATCAAAGTCGGCCAGGAACTGGCGGCGCAAGCGGATGTAACTGGCGCGCTTGTCCAGGGCCTGTAACATGCCCCACTCAAATTCTACCGGGTTTGGCAGCGTCGTCTGGTATGCCTCAAACATCCCCGGCACGGTGTCCGAATAGACGCGCAAGGCCTCCAACTGGCCCCAGACGCCAATTGCGCCGTTGTAATCGGGAAAGAGGGCGAGGTTTGCCAGGCCAATGCCCTTCTCTGCCGCGTGGCTAGCCCAGAGCCACCGCTCGCGCGGCGAGTCGTAGTAAGGGACGTATTGCAGGAAAGGTCGCACAACACCCCCTGCGAAAGCCCCGGCGTAGAGGTCCACCAGGTCGTTGACGGTGCTCACCCACAACTCCGAGGTGAGACCATAGGCGGCAGCGGTGGCCTCATCCTCGTTATCCACCGGTTTCGTCTCGCCGGAGATGCCGACGCCGATGCCGACGTACTCCATGCGTGGGTCGCTCTTATAGCGCTCGCCCAACGCCTGCACGAAGCGGGCGTAGCGTTCGCGATAAGCGGGGCTCCAATAGCGGGGGAAGGCGCGGTTGGGGCCGGTCACGATGGTGGCCGTGATGCTTCCTACCGGGCCATCCACGCGCGCCCACTGGGGCATGCGCAGACCGTTGTCAAATTTGCCGCCGTAGGTCACAAGGGCGATGGCAGCGCGCTTGCCCACCGCGTCGCGGCTCGCCAGGTAACGATCCAAGAGCGCCCAGTTGTACTCGCCTTCTTTCGGCTCGGCCAGTTCCCAGGGGAGGTAGAAGAGGTCGCCTGCCACCGGATAGTCGGACGGCGCGAGGTTCGCCCCATCGGGGTTGCTGATGACGTAGAAGCCTGGGCGGGGTGACCAGGGTTCCCCTTGCGGCCTGGTGACCGGCGTCGCGGTGGGAATGGCGGTGCGCGCTGGTGCAACCGTGACCGCTGGCGTGGGCGCGACCGGCGTCGCGGTGCTGGCAGCCACAGGAGTAGGCAGAGCCGTGGAGGTCGCCTCGGCTGTCTTAGTGGGCAGAGGCGAGACGATGGTGGGCTGCGGCTGCGGCGTCTCTGCGCTGCACCCCAGGAGAAGCGCGGCGCAGAGGACGAGGAGGATGTAGGCGGGCGACTGTTGCAAGCATCTAGCCCTCACCCCCTCCCGTATGGCGAGTCCCCTCAGTCGGGGATGATATACGCCCACGGGACTTTGCCCCCTCTCTCCCGCGAGCGGGACGCTGCGCGGCCAAATATGGGAGAGGGGAGAAGGGAGGTGAGGGCCTGAAACAACCATCTTTTTCATGATGGTCATTTAGACGTGGGCACGCGCCGGTCGGCCCAATGCACCGCCTGGCTTGATAGCCAGGCCAGGAGCACCGATACGCCGACGACGATCTGCTGAAAGATGGGGTCCCAACGGGCGAAGACCTCGCCAGGGACGAAGCGCAACGCGGCCCACGACCCCAGGGGTAGGATGATGCAGAGCGCGCCGATGACGGTGGCCTTGGCTCTCTTGGATAGACGCTGAAAGCCCGGCACCCGTTCCATCAGGAGCGCGATGGCCGCTCCGAGGCCGGCGGTGGTTCCCAGGTATTGCAGGAACTTGACGATGGATTCCGTTGGCATGACACACCTCCGTAGCGATGGATAATCCCATTATAGGAGGTGTTTTCGTAATAGTCAATAGATAGGAGACATAACAGAGAAAATATTGACCAAAGGCAAATATGGCATAGGGGGCGCACAACCGGAAGCCCTCGCCTATCCCCAACCCCTTCCCTCTCTCCCGCGAGCGGGACGCTTCGCGGCCAATTTTGGCGGTGGGAAGACCGCATGAGTACAGGAGAGGGAAGGGGTGAAGGGGAAGAGGGAGGGCCAGTTTACGATATCCTGTTCAATCCTACCGCCGCACGTTGCCGAAGGCCCGCAGCCCCGGATAAACGGCGGTATCGCCCAATTCCTCTTCAATGCGCAGGAGCTGGTTATACTTCGCCACGCGATCCGAGCGGGCGGGCGCGCCGGTCTTGATCTGCCCCGTGTTGAGGCCCACCACCAGGTCGGCAATGGTGGCATCCTCCGTCTCGCCGGAGCGGTGGGAAACGACAACGTTCCACCCCGCCCTCAGGCTCATATCCACCGCGGCGATGGCCTCGGTCAGCGTGCCGATCTGGTTCACCTTGCACAGGAGCGCGTTGCACGACCTTTCGTTGATGGCCCGCTGCACGCGCCCCACGTTGGTCACCAAGAGGTCGTCGCCCACGATCTGCACCCTGTTCCCCAGCCGCTGGGTGAGGAGTTGCCAGGTTGCCCAGTCGTCCTCGGCCAGGCCGTCCTCTATGGAGAGGATGGGATAGCGATTCACCAAATCCTCGTAGAAGGCGACCATCTCCGCGCCGCTCAGTTTGCGGTTCTCTTTCTTGAGGACGTAGGTCCCGTTTTCGTAGAGCTCGGTGGCCGCCGCGTCCATCCCCAGCCAGATGTCCTCCCCCGGCTTGTAGCCCGCCTTCTCAATAGCGGTCAGGATCACCTCCAGGGCTTCCGCGTTGGACTTGAGCGAGGGTGCGAAGCCGCCCTCGTCGCCCACGTTGGTGCTGTACCCCTTGCCCGACAGCACTTTCTTGAGGCTTTGGTACGTCTCGGCGCACCAGCGCAGGGCCTCGGCGAAGGAGGGTGCGCCCACAGGCAGGATCATGAACTCCTGCAGGTCGGTGGAGTCCACCGCGTGCTTGCCGCCGTTGAGGATGTTCATCATCGGCACGGGGAGCGTGCGCGCGCTGACGCCGCCCAGGTAGCGGTAGAGGGGAAGGCCCACCGCGTCCGCCGCGGCCTTGGCGATGGCGAGGGAGACGCCCAGGATGGCATTCGCGCCTAATTTCTCCTTCGTCGGTGTGCCGTCCAGCCCGATGAGGAGGTTATCAATTCCCACCTGATCCAGCGCATCCCAGCCCATGATCGCCTCGGCGATCTCCTCGTTGACGTGCTCCACCGCCTTGAGCACGCCCTTGCCGCCGTAGCGCTTCTTGTCGCCGTCGCGCAGTTCCAATGCCTCGTGCGCGCCTGTGGACGCGCCGGAGGGGACAGCCGCCCGTCCCATGAACCCGTCGCTCAACGTCACTTCCACTTCAACGGTGGGGTTGCCGCGGGAATCCAGAATCTCGCGGGCGATGATGTCCTCAATGATCGTCATGCGTCTCCTTTGCTATGTCAGCCCTGCA
>JADYZS010000515.1 GCA_020853075.1 Anaerolineae bacterium
CTCCACCATCTTGGGGTCAATCATGAGGAAGCGGAGCGTATCAGGTGTGTTGATGCAGAGGAGACAACTGACGATGGAGTTGATGCAGACCGATTTGCCTGATCCGGTCTGTCCCGCAATGAGAAGATGCGGCATGGTCGCCAGGTCAGCCGAGATGGGCTGGCCGGAGACGTCCTGCCCTAACGCGATCTTAAGGAGCGACCCTATGCGCTGGAACGAATCGGATGCCATAACGCTGCGCAATGTGACCAGGGCCTTTTCCATATTGGGTACTTCAATGCCCACCATGGGCCTCCCAGGGACAGGGGCCTGGATGCGGATGGGCGAAGTAGAGAGGGCCAGCGCGAGGTCGTTCACCAATGCTTCAATCTTGCGCACGCTGACTTTGCGCTGCTCTATTTCACCTTCGGGGCCCTTCTTGGGTATGTACCCTGGCTCCACGCCAAATTGCGTGACTGCCGGACCCTGGTTGACCTCCACCACTCTGGCGGGAACACCGAAACTTTCCAGCGTGCGCTCAATGATTTTGACGCGGTTTCGTATCTCGCCCTGGCTCAGCTCGTGCTCAACGGCTTCCTCCAGCACTTCATCCAGTGTCGGTAAGCGCCATTCGTGCGCGCTGCCGATGACGCGCGGCGGACGGGTAGGCTTGAAGCGGTCGGCAGCCTGAATGACGTTGTCGGCTTGTGCGGTCGTTCCTGCCTTTTGTGTTTTAGGTTCAGCGGTTCGTGCAGTCCGCGTGACCCCTTTGAGGAGTCTGATAATTTTGGATGTCTCGCCGGTAGGAAGTGGCGGGGCCGCGCGCGGACGGGGTATGGGCCTCGCCAGGAATGTCTGAAGTCCTTGCCAGGCGGCGGCGAAGGCTGCGCCTATCTCGCCAAGGGAGAGATTGGTGAGCAGAAACAGGCCAAGCAAGGCCAGAATCAGGAGAATCGGTATCGCCGCTGCGGGGCCTATCCCTGACCAAAGGCTCTCGCTCAGAGCGTAACCGAGGAGCCCGCCCCCACGCCCGTTGAGCGCATCTTGCAGCGGGTCACTGATGCCGACCATCAGATGAGCAACGCCCAAGAAGACCAGATTGAGGAGTGCCACGCCCACAGGGCGTCGCCAACCGATCCGGGGCGGGTGGTTGCTGGCCCGCAGGATCAACCACAAGCCGCCCGCGGCCATCCAGAGGGGCACGAGCCAGACGCCTATGCCTACTCCTACGCGCAACGTCTGCAACCAGGCCGCGGTCAGGCTCCCCCGCACGGGCGACGCCAGGCTCAACAAGGTGACCCCGCCCAACAGGAGCAAGGCCACGCCTGCGGCATCGGCCCGTAGGGCCGCCCGCCAGTTGATGCCGCGCGAACGGCTGCGCTTACTTCCTCGTTTCGCCATCTTCAATATACACCCATTAGCCCAAACGTTCTACTCTATTATAGCATAACCAGGCCAGAAGGGAAAGTATTTGTGTGATTTGATCCAGACCGGAGATCATAGGGTGGCCGTGAGGATCCGTTGGCAATTAGGACAGAAGGTGAGACCCTGGCTCATGCGCACCTGCTGCGCCTGGCCGGTGGGGAGGGTCATGCCACAACCGCTGCACGCGCTGCCCTGCAAGAGTGCGACAGCATGGCCGAAGCGTTGGCGCAGGCGTTCATACGTAGCAAGGTGGGCCTGGGGAATGGCTGTCACCTGCTGCTGTCGCCTGTTTTCCAATTGGGCGAGGCTCGCGAGGAGTTCCGACTTCTCGGCTTGCAGGGTGGATTGGCTCTGCCGCCACGATGCTTCAATCTCAGCGAGGACCTGCCCTTGCGTTGTGAGCACAGCACGCTCCTCGTCCAGCCTCAACATCGCCTCCAGAGATTGATCTTCCAAACTGCTACGCATTCGCTGCCACTGGTGCAGGTCTGCTTCCATGCTCTGCAGTTCTTTGGGGTTGTGTACTGTGCCACCATACAACTTCCGATCCGCTTGGACGATCTTTTCGCTGAACCCCTTGGTCTCCGAGTCCAGTGCGCGCAGGCGTGCCTGTGTTTTCGTGAACGCATCTTGTGCCGACTGCTGGGCCTCTCGCGCCTGTATCAGCGCTTCGCTTTCGCCCAGGCTCGCTTCTATCTCGGCCAGGCGATGACGCTGGGATTCAATGGCGATATCGGTGGTCTGCAGAATATGTAGCGGCTGCGCGGCTCCCATTTTTGCCTCCTGCGCCATTATAGCATAGCCCCTACCGGCGGGCAATCCATTGCTTTATCGTCTTGACAGGCCGCGCTACCGACTTTGCTTACTCCTATACCTGCGGTATAATGGGATTGTCTCACGATCATCCTGGAAAGCGTCGCCATTCATGATTCGGAGCCGAACTGTGTTCCGCACCGTTACCCTGGGCATCTTCTGTATCCTCCTTCTCTCCGCGGGTCAGACGTCGCTGAAGTATGGCTTGCTTCGTGTCGGTGGGGTCAGTGTGCTGGAGGCTCCCGCCGCGGCTATCGGCAAGGTTTTCTCCACTCCTTACATCGTTCTTGGTTTTATCATCTACGGCATCAGCGCCGTCCTCTGGCTGGACGTTCTCTCGCGGCTGGATTTCAGTTTCGCGTTCCCTATGGTCAGCCTCACTTACGTCTTCTCTCTTTTTATTGGCCGTTGGGTCTTCGGTGAGCAGGTGAACGCAAGCCGGGTGATCGGCGTGTTGTTGATCTGCGCTGGCCTTTTCTTCATTATCCGGAGTCGCACTTGAGTGCTGCGATCATCATCCCAACTTATAACGAACA
>JADYZS010000516.1 GCA_020853075.1 Anaerolineae bacterium
CGCTGCGTCTTTCGCGGTCTCTCCATAGGCTGCGGCCAGAAGCCGTAGTACGAACGAAACGGCTTCCTGTTCCGGCAGTTCCTGCCCAAGAGCCGAATAGAACGATTGCCAGAAAGCGCGCTCGGGGCCTTGCTCGCTCCCGCCGAAGAAGGTCCAGGTCACACGCCCCTTGGAATCTTGCGTCTTGGCGAGGGCCAGCGGCAGAAAGACGACGTACCGTTCGTGATCCAGGTGCCCGGCCTGCTCGGCCAGCGCGGGCGGCCAATAGGGATTATTCTGCAGGTTGCCCTTGTAGCCGGTGATGCGACGTTCGGGCAAGCCCCGGCCCAGTTTCACCAGGGCTCCCATGATCTGCTTGGCGATCCTCTCCAACCCCGGCTTGAACTCGTGTTCCTCTTCTTTTTCAGAGACGCGCCAGCCATACGGGTCGTCCTCCGAGAACAGGAGAGGATCAACGCTGCCGAAGGGGCTGCGGCCCAGCCTCGGCGGCGGCATGAACTCCGAATAGGCGGGAAGCGGGAAGCGCCCCTCGCCCACAAACCACGGAAAACCGGCCAAGAGTGTCTGCCAACCGCGGTTCGCCAATCCCATAGACTCTTCCTCCATAAATAGGGTTACCCTGTTGCACCTATCGTCGCCCCTGTTGTACTCCCTGGGCCTCTGGCTGTATCCTATCATCCTATCTGTATAGACTACGTATATTGTTTGTACACATTCTATGCGCGATGGGCCAAAAGTTCCCGCGCCCGTGTCTCGCGTATCTGTCCTTCGGCCACCAGCGCGGCGGCGATGCGCTCCACCTCTGCGCCCGTCGCACCAGCGGCGACGGCTACTTGCCGGGCGTGCAACGCCAAATGTCCCCGCTGGATTCCTTCGGTCGCCAGGGCCTTGAGCGCGGCCAGGTTTTGCGCCAGGCCCACCGCGGCCATGACCGCGGCCAACTCGTGCGCACTCTGCACACCCAATATCTTGAGGGCCACCCGCGCGGTGGGGTGAGCCTGCGTCGTGCCACCAACGATGCCGACGGCCAACGGCATCTCCAGATGGCCCGCCAACTCTCCTTGCTCGGTTTCCTCCCAGGTAGCCAGGGCGGTGTAATGGCCTTCGCGGGCGGCGAAGGCGTGCGCGCCTGCCTCAATACTGCGCCAGTCGTTCCCTGTGGCGAGGGCCACCGCATCCACGCCGTTGAGGATGCCTTTGTTGTGAGTCGCAGCCCGGTAGGGGTCGGCCTGGGCGAAGGCGCTGGCTTCTACAATGCCTTGTACGACCCGGGTGCCGGGGTAATCTTCGCTCCCCAATTCTTGAGCCGGGATAATGCAACGCGCCCAGGCGAGCCGCCGGTCGGCCAGGTTGGAGAGGATGCGCAGGCCCGCGCGTCCGTCGGTCAACCGCTCCAACAAAGGAGCCACGGCCTCGGCTGTGGTATTCACAGCGTTGGCTCCCATCGCGTCGCGCCCGTCCACCAGCAGATGGACGACGAGCATCGGCCCTACCGCCGTCTGCGAGAGGCGACGCACCTCTAGCCCGCGCGCGCCGCCGCCACGTTTCTTAATGGTCGGGTGAGCGGCATCGGCCAGAGCCAGCACCTCGGCCTCGGCCCGGTGGATGGCCTCCTCTGCGGCATCCAGGTCGGGCACGTCCAGGAGTTGCACCTGCCCGATCATCACCGGCTCGTCGGCCCCGACCTGGAAGCCGCCGCCCGCGCGCGCCAGTTTGGCAGCATGGCTGACCGCGGCCACGACCGAAGGCTCTTCCACCGCCATAGGGACGAGGTAGTCTCGCCCGTTAATGGTAAAGTTCACGGCGATGCTCAAAGGGAGCGCGAAGGTGCCGATCACATTCTCGGTGAGCCGGTCGGCGTCGTCCAGGGCCAGGCCGCAATCTAACGTAGCCGCCTCCGCCGCGCTCAACCCGGCCCAGGCGGCCACCCAACGCCGTCGCTCTTCCGCCGTCCAGCGGTAAAAGCCGCTCACGCGAGACGAACGCTTGTCCATAAAACACCAAGAGACCCTGCTGCGCGCAGGGCCGGCAAGCCCATCACGGGCCGTCTGATGTGCACTTTAACACAAGTGGCCTGTCAAAACCTATCAAATTGCTGCCAGCGGCTACCGAGGTGGCGGAGAGGCCCTCATCCTCTCCGGGCCAGCCGCCAGATGATGCTGCCCAGGATCGCCAGGACCATGAGCCCGAAGCCAAAGCCTAGAAGGAGGAGATAGGTGCGGGACATCTCCTGCACCAGAGGTGGCAGCAGGTTCGCGGCCAGATAGCCGACCATATCCGTCAGTTCTGCTCCCTCGCCGGGAGGGGCCGGTATGTCCTGGCTTCCCGACGCCAGGCTCAGGAAGGTGAGGAACACGGCCCCAGGGAGGCTGGCAGCAAAGAAGACGCAACCAGGGCTCCCCAGGCGGCCAAAGCGGTAACTGAAGAAAACTAACAATAAGACAAGCCCCAGAGAGATTGCCACCAGCACGCCAAAAACACGCCGGAGCGCCTGATGGGTCTGCAGGCTGAAAAGGCTGAGGGGGCCAACACCGGCAGACAGAACTTGCTTCGTCTCCGGGTCCTCCGCCAGATCGGCCAACCCCTGCGGGCCGTCCCGGTAGAGAGGCGTAGCCAGGCGGCGGAAGAGGTGCAACCGCGCCTCGCGCGGGGAGAGGTTGGCGATGTCTGCTTCGCGGACCGTGATGGCAAGGCCGGGGATGGGAGCGACCGCGCCGTCGGGGCTGGCCCGCAGTCGCTGGCGGAATTCCTCAATCTCGGTGGGGTCATCCAGCCCATTCCGGCTGAAAACGAGAGCCAGCGCCATGCTCGTAGTCCTGACGGCCGGCTCCTCGGCGGTGATCTGGATCAGGTTATAGACCAGAAAGGTCAGGCTCAGCATCACGACCAAGAGGAGGCCAGTGATCCATTTGGCATCTACGTGCCAGTAGGGACGTTGTTTGGGGAGCGATTCAGTGCCCATCTCCTCCTCCTTAGAAGAACACCGGCTCGCGATACTCGCCGAAGACGCGGCGGAAGACGCCCATGATCTCACCCAGGGTGGCGTAGGCCCGCACCGCGTCCAGGATGAAAGGCATCAGGTTCGCCGTCCCCCTTGCCGATTCTGCCAGCGCGCCCAGGACCTGCCCCACCTTTTCGCCGTCGCGCTCCGCCCGCAGGCGCGCCAGCCGCGCACATTGCCGCTCGTAGCCTTGCGG
The DNA here is from genome assembly GCA_020853075.1 of Anaerolineae bacterium. Lineage (GTDB taxonomy): Bacteria > Chloroflexota > Anaerolineae > JADYZS01 > JADYZS01 > JADYZS01. The sequence goes on from JADYZS010000516.1 coordinate 3,198, forward strand.
GTCCATCTGCAAGAGGGGAACGGCCAGCGGCTCCTCGGCCACGTAGTCGTTGACGCCGACGATGGTGCGTTGGCCCTGGTCAATCTCGTACTGGTAGCGATAGGCCGCGTCGGCGATCTCCTGCTGGAAGAAGCCCGCTTCAATGGCCGGGATGACGCCGCCCAGGGCGTCAATGCGGCGGAAATAGGCGTAGGCTTCCGCTTCCAGCCGATTGGTCAGGGCCTCCACGAAATAACTGCCGCCCAACGGGTCCACCGTGTTGGCCGCGCCGCTCTCGTGGGCGATGATCTGCTGGGTGCGCAGGGCGATGGTCACGGCCTTCTCCGAAGGGAGCGCCAGCGCCTCGTCCATGCTGTTCGTGTGCAGCGATTGCGTTCCCCCCAGCACCGCGGCCAGCGCCTGCAACGCCACCCGCACGATGTTGTTCTCCGGCTGCTGCGCGGCCAGGCTGACGCCCGCCGTCTGGGTGTGGAAGCGGAGCCACCAGGAACGGGGGTTGCGCGCGCCGAAGCGCTCCTTCATCTCCCGCGCCCAGATGCGGCGCGCCGCCCGGTACTTGGCGATCTCCTCAAAGAAATCGTTGTGCGCGTTGAAGAAGAAACTGAGGCGCGGCGCGAAGTCGTCCACGTCCAGCCCACGCGCGCTGCCCGCCTCCACGTAGGCCAGCCCGTCGGCCAGGGTGAAGGCCAACTCCTGCGCGGCGGTGGAGCCCGCCTCGCGGATGTGGTAGCCAGAGATGCTGATGGGGTTCCAGAGCGGGAGGTGGCGCGCCGCGAACTCAAAGGTATCCACCACCAGGCGCATGGAGGGCTCTGGCGGGAAGATGAACTCCTTCTGCGCGATGTATTCCTTCAGGATGTCGTTCTGGATCGTGCCGCCGAGGGCCGCCATGGGGATGCCGCGCTTCTCGGCGGCGGCGATGTACATGGCCCAGGTGACGGCGGCAGGCGAGTTGATGGTCATGGAGGTGCTGACCCGATCCAGGGGGATGCCGTCAAAGAGGATCTCCATGTCGGCCAGGGAGGAGACGGCGACACCGCACTCGCCGAATTCGCCCGCGGCCAGCGGATCGTCAGTGTCGTAGCCGTAGAGGGTGGGGAGGTCAAAGGCGACGGAGAGGCCGGTTTGCCCTTGCCGCAACAGGTACTTGAAGCGGGCATTGGTTTCCTCCGCCGTGCCGAAGCCCGCGAACATACGCATCGTCCACAGCCTCCCCCGGTAGCCGGTGGCGTGGATACCGCGCGTGAACGGGAAGTCGCCGGGGAAGCCCAGGTCGCGCAGATAGTCCAGGTCGGTCACGTCCGCCGGAGTATAGAGCCGGTTCACGGGCTCGCTAGAGGTAGTGACGAACTTCTCTTTGCGCTCCCGCGCGCGGGCGAGGCTCTGTTGGAGAGTCGTCTCCTCCCATCGTGCCTGAGCCTCGCGCACCTCGGCCATCTTCGCCGGGTCGTACATGGAACCCTCCTGAGGTCACCTCACCTCAAAACAAATCGGAATCGCTCAGGCTTCGCAACGCCGGCAGCCTCCGGTCTTTCTCCGATAGGATCGGGTCGCTCACCGGCCAGGCAATCGCCAGGTCGGGGTCGTTCCAGATGAGGCCGCGGTCGTGGGCCGCCGAATAGAAGTTGCTCGTCTTGTAGATGAAGTCAACGGTAGGACTCAAGGCGACGAAGCCGTGGGCAAAGCCTTTGGGAATCAGGAGCATCCGCTTGTTTTCGCCGGAGAGGATGACTCCTGCCCACTTGCCGTAGGATGGCGAACCTTTTCTGAGGTCAACGGCGACGTCAAAAACCTCACCCTGGATGGCCCAGACCAACTTGTCCTGCGCAAAGGGCGGTATCTGGAAGTGCAGCCCTCTCAGCACGCGCCCGATTGAGTGGGAGTGGTTATCCTGCACGAAGTCAATGTGGATGCCGTGTTCCTGGAATATACGCCGGTTGTAACGCTCCAGGAAGAAGCCTCTCTCGTCGGCGAAAACTCTGGGCTCTATCAAGACCAGCCCCGGTATTACGTACTCCCGGAACTCCATTCTTATCTTATCTCCACTCCCCCGTCAGCGCGGCGTCCAGGCAACGCGCCAGCGAACCGTAGCGCACCGCGACCTTGCTGTGCGAGGGAGCATAGCAAGCGGTCTTGGCCGCGTTGGTCGCCATCGTCCTGACGCCGAGGGTCTGGATCGGCGCGACGATGGTGCAGGTATCGGCGACAACGTGGCCGCCCGCGCCTTCAATGCGCGCCACCAACCCGGCAGCCGCGGCCCGCTCGCGCGTCAGGCGTGCCGTCGTCACCCACAGGTCTGTCTTCACCCGTTTGCCGTCCAGGTACTCCGCGATCTGCGCCAACTCGTTGTAGGAGGCGTGGGGGCAGCCAATGCTCACCAGGTCAATGCGCCGCACGTCGGTATCGCGATCCATCACGGCGTAGGCCGTGTCCAGGCTGTCAATCACCAGGCGCGGCGCGCCAGAGGGCGGGGCCAGGGCCGCGCCCGCGTCTTTCGCCTCCGGCGTGTACTCTGCGATGTGGTAGAGCGCGATGTTGCCGTAGGCTGCCATTGCCGCGCCCATCGTCTTCAGAGAGTCGCCCGCCTCGCCGCCGAAGCTCACGTCCTCCGACAGCGGCGGGAGTTGCCCGGCCAGGTCAGTGAAGTAGGGGACTCCGGCGGAGATGCCTTTGCCCACCAGATAGCCCAGCGCGCCGAAGTCGGGCACGCCACGCACGGGGCAGCGCACCTCCACCCAGTGCGTTCCCCGCCGTCCCTCGTCCAGATGCAGCCCGTAGCGGGCTGTGCGCCCGGCGATGGCCGCGGCCAGCGCGCTAGGGCCGCCCTCGCGGTTGGAACGCGCGGCCAACACCGCGTTGGCGAAGATGACCGCAGACGACTCGGCCCAGGCCAGGTGATCGCCCGCGTGGGGCGCATAGGCCAGGAGGTAAGGTGTGCAACTCAGCGTAGGGGTGACGCCCATCTGCGTGAAGGCGCGCACCACCTCCAACTGCGGGCGCGCAAAGTCGGGCGAGATGCCCATTTCCTGCCAGCGGTCGGCCTCCATCCCCATCGGGTTGAGCATCGCCGGCACGCGCACGCGCGCGCCCCGCTGCGCCCATGCCCGCAGAAACTCCACGCCCGCATCGCCCAGGTTTTTATAACTGACGCCCGCGATCTGAACGCTGGCGACAGGAACCAGGTTGGCCGCGCCATAGATGCGCCCCAGCGCGGCCACGATCTCCATCGCCTTCTGCACACCGGGGCCTTCGTCGCCCCGTAACATTGCTTCTTCCTCCGCCGTTAAATACAACTCTGCCACGTTAAATCTACCTCTACGGTCTCCGCCCGTTAATCAACTGATCCAGCCCCAGGAAAATGACCACAGCGAGCACCACGAACAGAATGAGGATTTGCCCGAAACTGGCGTTCACCCAGACGACGAAGCGCAACCGGCTGAAGATGAGCCAGAACGCCACCAGGACCGCGATGGTCAGCAGCAATGATCTGCCACGTCCGCCCATAGGCTCCTTCCTCTATC
>JADYZS010000517.1 GCA_020853075.1 Anaerolineae bacterium
TATTTACGGCGGCCTCGTCGGTGGCATCTTCGCCGTCTGGCTCTATACCCAGGTGTTGGTGCGCCTGGAATGGAAGGGGTTGCGGGCGAAGAGGATACACCCACCTCTCAATCTACTGCGTTGGTTTGACATCGCCGCGCCCGGTGTGCTCCTGGCGCAGGCCATCGGGCGCTTCGGCAACTTCGTCAACCAGGAACTGTATGGCCCACCCACAACGCTCCCCTGGGGCTTCAAGATCAATCCCAACTACCCTTACCAGCCACCGCCCCCCGGCATTGACATCGCCACGACCCGCTTTCATCCCACCTTTTTCTACGAATCGGCCTGGTGCCTCACCATGTTCCTGGTACTCCTCTACGTAGCGCGGCGTTTTGCGCCCAAGCTGAAGGATGGCGACGTCTTCCTGGGCTATTTCATCGCCTACCCTCTGGGCCGGTTGTGGGTGGAGGCGTTCCGTCCCGATGCCTGGAAGATGGGCGCGCTCGCCACCGCGCAGTGGATTTCTATCATCTCCGTCGTGCTGGCGACTGCCGCGCTCATCATCCGCCATAGACCCGGCACGCCCCGCGCCGCGGTGACCGTCGGGGAATCCTTACCGCCGCAGCCTCCGCAAGAGATGACCGCCGAGACCCCCGAACCATCTCCCTCAGATACGCAGCCTACGGGGACATGAGGCCGGTAATAGTCCGTACGTCCTTTGTGTAGATGAATTGAACCTGCCGTTCTTGAATTGGGTGAAATAGAGAGAGGGGTTCTCGCCCGGGATCCACAGAACAAGGAGAAAGGAAATGGCGCCTCAACAGCCTATCAACAAGCAAAAGGCCAACGCTATCATCAACATCGTTGCTGGCCTGCTGTTTTTCGTGGCCGCCTTCAATTTATTGACAGGCCAGGGTGGAGTTGATTGGATGTGGTTGATCGTGGGCGTACTCTTTGTGGCTGGCGGAATATGGGGCTTGAGGAGTCCATAAGGTTCGCAATCTTAGCGGCCAGCGCGGGCTCAGATTCTGGCTATTGCATTCTCAGAGGCTGTCTGAAAAGACCCGGCCATCGGTTAGAAACCGACGGCTAATAGATTAGCCCGTAGGGTACGGAGTACCTAGAAACCCGCCTTGCGGGTTTCTTGTCCCTACCAGCCGTCGGATTTATCCGATGGCGACCTGTTCCCAGACTTCTCAAACAGCCCCCTAGAGACGACAATCGCTCTGCCCTCTCCTTTCCAGGGAGAGGGTTTTAGTTTCAGATAATTCTACAAACGGAAGCAACCATGCGGAACGGCGGGCCTGATCGTGGGATAATCCCTTCCGAGATAGGATAGGGACAGTAGGAGCAGCGTTGTGGCACCGATCATCCAGGTGGACAATCTCATCAAACGCTACAAGAACGCCGAAGTGAACGCGGTGGATGACGTCTCGTTCACCGTGGAGCAGGGCGAGTTCTATGCGCTCCTGGGCCCCAACGGAGCCGGAAAGACGACCATCATTTCCATCCTCACGACGACCCTCTCTCCGACTTCCGGAACCGTCCTGATCGCCGGTCACAACGTCAACCAGGAAGCCGCTGCCGTGCGACGTGACATCGGCATCATCTTTCAGAAGCCAAGCCTGGACCTCAACCTGACCGCCGAAGAGAACGTGCGCTTCCACGCCGTGCTTTATGGGCTCTATCCTTTCAGACCGACGTTTGCCATGATGCCGCGCGCCTATCAGCAACAGATGCGCGACCTGGCCGCCATCCTGGGCATCCAAAACGAGATCTTCAAACCGGTCAAGACCTACTCCGGCGGCATGAAACGCAAACTGGAGATCATCCGCAGCCTGATGCACCGGCCCCGGATTCTCTTCTTAGACGAACCGACGTCCGGCCTGGACGCGGCCAGCCGGCGCAACCTGTGGGAGTATCTCACGAGGGTGCGGGCGGAGAGCGGAACCACGATATTCCTGACGACCCACTATCTGGAAGAGGCGGAGCAGGCCGATTCCATCTGCATCATCAACAAAGGCAAGATCGTGGCCTGCGGCGCGCCCTCCCAGGTCAAAGCCAGCCTGGTAGAGGAATACCTGTTGATTGACGCGGCTGACCGTCAGAGCCTGCGGTTGGAACTCGCGCAACTCGGCATACCGTTCACAGAAACGCCGCTGATTAAGATCAGCCTGAACGGGCGTGGCGCGCACCAGGTCATCAAGGCGATCAACACGCCGCTGACCGTGGTGAGAACACACACACCGACGGTTGAGGATGCGTACCTGGAGATCGTGGGAAATTCATGAGGATTGTAAACGCCGTTTTGGTCATAGCCTACAGAGATTTGATGAAGTTCTTGCGCGACCCCGCACGTATCGTGGCGACCTTCATCTTTCCCGTGATATTCATCGCTGCGCTTGGTGGCAGCCTGCAAGCGAACCTGGGCAGCACCGCGGGCTACGATTTCCTGGCGTTTGTCTTCACCGGGGTTTTCGCTCAAACCATCTTCCAGTCGGCAGCCTCCGGCATTATCTCTCTGATTCAGGACCGGGAGAACGACTTCAGCCAGGAGTTGTTTATCTCGCCTGTCTCGCGCTATGCCATCGTCTTCGGGAAGATATGCGGCGAGTCGTTGGTCGCCCTGGCCCAGGGGCTAGCCATCGTGGTCTTTGGCATCATCGTGGGTGTGCCGCTCGCCATCCCTCGCATCATTGCGCTCCTGCCGGTGGCTGTCGTAGTCTCTCTATTTGGCGGAGCGTTCGGCGTGCTCGTCTTGTCAAATCTCAAGAGCCAGCAAGCAGCTGACCAGGTATTCACCTTTATCATGTTGCCGCAATTCTTCCTGGCGGGCGTCTTCAACCCGATCCAGGTGCTCCCCTTCTATCTAGACGTCCTCTCCCGCATCTCGCCGTTGCGCTACGCCGTTGACCTGGCGCGCACCGTCTATTACGCGGGGAGCCCCGACTACCCCAAAGTCGTCTTGGGGAGTCTCCTGTTCAACGTCGCCGTGATTGCGGCCCTCTTCGCGGTTTTCCTCGTCGTGGGGACGATCCTGTTCGTGCGCGGCGAGCGGAACCGCTAAGCGATGGCCCTCGCCGCTAACGCCGCGCCGACGATGCCGGCTTCATTGAGGAGTTTGGCAGGCACGATCCGCGTCTGGGTATGGAGCAGGGGCAAGAACTGCGCGTGATCCTTGCTGACGCCCCCCCCGATGATGAATAAGTCGGGCGACAAGAGGTACTCCAGGCGACCTAGATACTCGTCCACGCGCTTCGCCCACTTCTTCCAACCGAGTTTCTTCTCGGTGCGGATGCGGGCTGCGGCGCGCTTCTCGCCTTCTTTGCCCCGGATCTCTATGTGCCCTAGCTCGGTGTTGGGCACCAGCGCGCCATTGACGAAAACCGCGCTCCCGATGCCGGTACCAAAGGTCAGCAGAATGACGAGACCCTTCTCGCCTTTCCCCGCACCGAATTCTATCTCGGCAAGCCCGGCGGCGTCAGCATCGTTCAGCACAAGCACCGGGCAGCCGGTGCGGTTGTGCAGGAGAGCCTGGATATCGGTGCCAATCCACGACTTATCCACGTTGGCCGCGGAGAGGGCTACGCCGCCCTTCACCACAGCCGGAAACGTGCAGCCGACGGGGCCCGTCCAGTGGAAATGCCGGACCGCCTTCGCGACCTCACCGGCCACAGCGTCGGGCACGGAAGGCTCCGGCGTAGGCAGCCGGTAGCGGTCGCTTACCAGCACCCCTTTTTCCACATCCACCAGCGCGGCTTTGATGCCGGAGCCGCCGATGTCAATGCCGAGGAGCTCCATGAATTCACCCCCACGCGAGCGTGATGAGTTAGAGAATCGGGGTCATTACGGTTCACGTCTTACGTTTTACGCTTTACTTCTGCAAGCGCATGGCGCAATTCCACCAGGTCTATCGGGGCAAAGAGGGCAACGCCTCCGTCAATATCTATAACAGGGATCAGGTACTGGAAGCGACGGTACAACGCCGGGTCGCCCGTTATGTCCACCTCAATAACCTCTAACCCCAACTCTGTTTCCAGGGTGCGGAGATCCGCCCGTGCTTCTTCGCATAGGTGACAATCGGGCTTGCTGTACAGCGTGATGCGTCGTGCCATGTTCACGGCAGGATGGTGCGCAGGTGTTCTTCCAACTGATCGCCAGTGAGCGCCCCCTGCCAGCGGGCGCGGATGATGCCTTGCGAATCCACAAAGAGAGAGGTAGGCATAGCCCGCACCCCGTAGGCATCTATCACCTTCCCCTTCGTATCCAGGGTAATGGGGAAGGTCATCTTGAAGGTATTGGTGAACTCCTTCACCTCCTGCGGGCCCTCCTCCACGTTCACGGCCAGGATCACCAGACCCTCGTCTTTGTGTTTCTCATAAGCCTTCACAATCTCTGGCATCTCAGAGCGGCAGGGCCCACACCAGGTCGCCCA
>JADYZS010000518.1 GCA_020853075.1 Anaerolineae bacterium
GCGCGATGGTATAGCACCCATCCCGGCCGTCCTTCATCACGCTGTCTCGCAGCCGGTAGCCCAGTTCCGCGTCAAAGACGGCCCAATTGGGCTGGTTGGAATCCAGAAACCGGTCCACCTGGGAGCGCGTGTAGATCGCGTCCTCCAGCGATTCACGAGCGGTCAGGAACATACTGTCCTCCATTCGCATCTATCTCCCGCCGCACCTGCTGCGCCAGCGCGCCGAAGACCTCGCTCGCCATCATCTCCACCGCGCGCGGGCGGGGCAGCGTGACCGCTATCTCCGCGCGCAGCCGGCCCGGCCGCGGCGACATCACCAGCACCCGGTCGGCCAGGAAGACCGCCTCCTGGATGTTGTGGGTTACCATCACCACCGTCTGCCGGTGCAGGCTCCACAGGCGCAGCAATTCCAGGTTCATCCGCTCGCGGGTCAGCGCATCCAGCGCGCCGAAGGGTTCGTCCAGCAATAGTATCTCCGGGTCGTGCACCAACGCCCGCGCCAGGGCCACCCGCTGCTGCATCCCGCCCGACAACTGGCGTGGGTAGGAGCGCTCAAAACCTTCCAGCCCCACCAAAGAGATGAGTGCTTGGGCGCGCGCTTCGGCCTCGCCGTACGCCATCTTCTGCACCTGCAACGGCAGCATCACGTTGGTCAGCACCGTGCGCCAGGGCATCAGATTCGCGCGCTGAAAGACGAAGCCGATCTCGCGGCAGGGCGCGGTGAGCGGCTTACCGTCCAGCCACACCCTCCCTTCGTCCGGCGTCAGGAGGCCACCTAGAATGCGCAGGAGCGAAGTCTTACCACAGCCCGAAGGCCCCACCACGGCCAGGAACTCGCCCGGCGCGACGGAGAGGGAGATGCCGGCCAGCGCGGGCGTCGGGTTCGCCGGCGTATCCCGATAGGTGTGCGACAACCCTTCGGCGCGCAAGGCAGACTGCACCGCCGGTGTGCCTATCGTGCCGCTACTTCCCGCTGACAAATTCGTTGGTGAAAAGCGAATCCACGGCCACATCGGTCGTAACCAATCCCATCTCGCGCATAAAGCGTGCAGCAGCCTCCCACGTCACCCTGTCCGACAAGCCTAACGGCTCCGGCTGCTGCCATATCTTGAGCGACTCGTCAAAGATGGCGCGGTTCACCTTCTCGTTCTCACCGCCTGCCTCCGGCACCGCCTTGAGGCTGATGCGAAAGGCCTCGTCGGGCTGGTTCAACGTATCGCGCAGCCCTCTCAGCGCAGCCCGCACGACCTTCTGCACCAGTTGCGGACGTTCCAGAATCACCACCTCGCTGCTCACGATGCCGTTGGAGGGGAGATTGATGTAGTCGGACACGGCGATAACGTCCACCTCGCGCCCGGCCTGGCGCAACTGCACCGGGCCATTGACCAAATAGTCTATTGCTGCCTCTACCTTGCCCTCCTGCACCGCCGCTGCCTGGGTGAAACCGATAGTCTCCAGGGCGACGGCCTTCTCGTCCACCTGCGCCGCATAGACCAGCGCTTTCCAGGCTGTCAGGCTGGCGCCGCAGAGACAGGAGATGCCGACCTTGTGCCCTTCCAGTTTCTTCGGCTCGTTCAACCCTTTCTCTTTGGGGGCGAAGACGACGACGGGGAACTTGTTGTACCAGCGCATGACGTAGGTCACCGGGAGACCCTGGGCGCGTGCCAGGATGACCTCCTCGCCGCTGGCGACGACGAAGGGTATCTCGCCCGCGGCGACCAGTTTCATCAGATCTGACTCAAAGCCGTAGCGCAGTTTGATGTCCAGCCCTTCCTCGCGGAAGTAGCCTTTCTCTATCGCCACGTAGAAGGGCGCGAATTGGACGCTGGGGATGTAGCCCAGGGCCAGGGTGAGGGGCTCCGGCCCCCGCGTCGGCACAGGCGTCGCCGTAGGAGCCGGTGTGCCGGCGCACGAGGCGATGAAGAGGAAAACGGCGAGGCTTGCAAGAGCCACTTTTCGGGTGTGCATCTATCCCCTCCAGACCAAAAGACGTGATTCCAGCCAACTGACCGCGCCGTAGAGGATGAGCGCGATGACGACCAGGGTGAAGAGCGCGACGAAGAGAAGCGGCGTGTCAAAGATGCCGCGCGAGAGATTGATGAGGAAGCCGAGGCCGCGATCTGCGCCCACGAACTCACCTACCACCGCGCCGATGACCGCCAGGGTGACGCCTACCTTCAAGCCACCTAGGAGCACCGGCAGCGCGGCGGGGACTTCCAAAAGGGCGAAGCGTTGCCAGCGGCTCGCGCCCAATGAGCGCATCAGCATGACCAAATCCTCTTCCACCGAGCGGAGGCCGACGACGGTGTTGACCAGCGCGGGGAAAAAGACGGTGAGCGCGCAGGTGAGAATCTTGGAAAGCCCTCCGAAACCGAACCAGATGATGAGCAATGGCGCGATGGCAACCGCTGGAATGGCTTGGGAGGCAACGATGTAGGGCGACAACATCCGCTCCAAGACGGGCGACTTGGCGAGGCCATAGCCCAGGAGCATCGCCACGCCCAGGCCCAATGCCAGGCCAGCCGCGACCTCCCAGAGGGTAATCTGCGTGTGCCACCAGAGCGTCCCATCGCGGGCA
>JADYZS010000519.1 GCA_020853075.1 Anaerolineae bacterium
GAGAAGGACGATCATGAGAACGCCCCAGATAGCGACCAAGGAGATGGACCGGATGCTCTGGAGGTCAATGCTACCTGCCGCGCCGGGCCATAGAAAAAGCAGACAGGTCTCGACGATGGTGATCACTACCGCGGCCGGGATACTGATGACCGCCGCGGCCATGATGGTCGGGATGACCAGAAGGGCCAGGATGGCCGGTGCGCGGAACAGGTTGGCGGCGAGTAAGATGAGCGCGATCCAGGCCAGCACAGCCAGCCAGCGACCGGCCTGGGCAGACCAGGAGTTGGCCCACCCGGCTGCGGCTGCTAAAACGAGAACGAATAACCCCAGATCCGCCACCGCTAATTGAGCCAGAGAATCGCCTACGGACGCCAAGACAACACCTGCTGCGATCAATCCGATGACAAGGAACTGGGGGGAGATTAGTAGGAGATCGCGTTCAAATCCGCTATCGGGTTCTCGCATATAACACTTCCTCCTCGTCATCCAGGCTCATCTGCGAGCAACCGGGCCACACCCACCTGCCAACATTCTACCCGTTGCTGTCAGGGGACAGATGCCTCAATTCCTTCGTGTGACAATGATGTTAAACCAAGCACGCAGACTGGCTGGCTTTCAGCCTTAAACTGAGGGCTGGTCGGTATTTGCAGAGAGAGGCGATCCAATGTGCTTTGTGGCCTGATTGCCTACAGCCACAGGCCCATGAAACCATCTCTCGGTTCAGGGTATTTGGCCCTTGTGGCTGCTTAACCCGAACTCACGCTAAACTATCACCGCGGCCATGAGGCGCAGCATGTTGCCACCCATGATGGCGCGCTTCGCCCCTGGGCTGACCTGGCTATAGGCGAGGCGGCCTAATTGGGCCCGCGGATCAAGAAACGGCATATCACTGCCGTACAGAACCTGCTCCGCGCCCACCGCTTCCACTATGCGCTCCACCATGGCCGGGTACATGCGCGAGTTGGTCAAGTCTAAATAGACGTTCGGACAGGCACGCGCCACGGCGATGGCTTTCTCCACCGCGCTCCACGGCCCACCGCCTGAATGGCCCAGGATAATAGGGACATCAGGATACGCCCGCGCCACCACCTCAAACCGCTCCGGCGGGCAGGTTGGCTCTGTCCCCCAACTGTGGCTGAGAAGTGGACAGCGATGGGCCGCGGCAAAGGCGAACGCGGGTTTGTAGGCCGGGCCGTCCAGGGGGTATTGGTGGATGCTGGGATGCAATTTGACCCCGCGCATCCCGGCGGCCCAGCAGCGTACCAATTCTGTTTCCACGTCATCGGGGTAGTTAGGGTTGACAACGATATAGCCGAAGAAACGCCCAGGGTAGCGGCGCATCGCTTCTAGCACCAGGTCATTGCCGCGGCGATAATCGTGCAGGAGGGCCACGAAGCCGCTGACACAAATCTGGCTGATGCCCAGCCGGTCGCTCATGGCGATCAGGTCACCGGCCTCTCCCGGAGGGAGGAAGAAATTGGCGTAACTCCCCATGTGCACGTGACAGTCAATAATCGGCCCCTCTGGTAGCCCTTTCACAGCCTCACCTCCGCCAGCAGATGCCGCAGATTATCACCGGCTATCAGCCGTTGCTCCGCCATGCTCAACTCGGCTTCTTCCACGCGGGCGACGATGCCGCCCGGTTCACATTCCGGCAGCGCACTGCCGAACAAGAGCCGCTCTGCACCGAAGCGTTTTGCCGTCTCCTCAAGGGCGCGGAACTGCTGGTACCACGATACTTCCAGCCGGATGCCGGGGCAGCGCGCCAGCAAAGGATAGAGGTTGCGATCCACCCGGTAGTGGAAGCGCAGGACGACGAGAGGGAGGCGCGGGTAGGTTGCCCCTATGCGATGCAGCGTGGGCCAATCGGTTTGTTCAAAATCAAGGAGCACCGGCACGCGCGCCGCCTCCAGCGCGGCGAAGAGATCATCGCAGACCCATTCCTCCAGGCTGTAATAATGGTCGCTCAGAGCCGGGAAGAGCCGCACGGCACGCACGCCGAAATCTCGCATCTGGGCCAGGAGCGCATCGGGGGGAGGAAACTCGCCGGTATGATGCGGCAGGGTGATCCAGCAAGGGTGCAGGTCGTTGCTACCTGCCAACAATTCGCACAAGACGCGGTTACCCGCCGCGGGCTCGCTCTCTCGTGCCATCAGGTGATAAACCAACGCCTCGCGGATGCCATGTCGCTCCATCTGCATCCGCAAGGCCGGCAAGGTCAACTCGCGTTGGGCGCCCCGTCCCACCGCGACGTTGCAGTCAAAGAAGGGCAAGCCGGTCATTCCCTCACCTCAGTCGGATCACAGGCTTCATGAACGATACAGGGATAGATCATACCATGCCCCTTTTTACCTGTCAACGCGGTTTGACGTTCGCAGTACCCCACTTTCAGGTAGGGATGGGCCACCCGTGATGGAGGCGATAGCGGAGTTGGGTGGGGCGCCACAGGGGAGTCCAAGGCCATCGGTAGTTTGGGGGTACTGCCCCGATGGGGGATGACCGCCGGAGGCTGAGCGGAGCCGTGGGCGAGGAGGTCTGGGGCGTTGGGCGCAGCCTCCGCCAGGGCTGAGGTCAGAGAGTATTTGGATGCCCGGCGCCGCGTTGACAGCCCCATTCTCCTGTGCTATACTGTCTCCCGTGGGCCGCTAGCTCAATGGCAGAGCACCTGCCTTTTAAGCAGGGAGTTGAAGGTTCGAGTCCTTCGCGGCTCACCTACTATTGGTAGGGGCTGATGCCTCTCTTATCACCCATATCTTGTGGTATGGCAGCCAGGAGAATGTGCCGTGCCACTAGAGCATCTGCTTAGTGTTAAGGTCTTACCTCGCCCTGAATCATCTCCCTTGCGCCTTGCCTATGATGATTTTCTATGAGAGGAGTCAAGGTCTGAAATACCGGCAGCGATGATTCGTTTGCCATTCCGCAGACGGCAGGATTACATGACCGGAGGAAGAACGTGACGCGGACCGTTGTGTCTCAACGCATTTCTTTGGAGGTGGACGACGAAGGCACCTGGCATCGCCTGATTCTTGCTGGTCAAGAGATTTCCTTCCCTGGACTGAAGCCGCAATTCTGGCTGGATGGGAAACCGGCATTTGTGCGGTCTGTCTCCGAATCCGAAGAGGGACTGGTGTTCGCCCTGGCAGGCGAGGATTGCACAGGGAAACTGCGCCTGTTGTCCAGGCAAGATGCGATCCGCGGTGTTCTTGAGATTGACAACGATCATCCTTATACCCTCGTCCGCTTTGAGATCGCCTTGCCCCCGCCTCCCGCTTCTGCCCTGCATCTGCCCGCCGGCTACACCTACGGCCATGTGGTGGATGCGGCCAGCCCTTTAGGACAGGCATCTGGGGTTGCTCTCCGGGGGCGGCGCTGGCAATTCGGTGCCATTGAGCTGGCAGGTCGCGTCCTGGCCCTTCTCGGCCATTCGCCGTTGGAACGGTTACCTATCAGATCGGCGGGCATATCCTGGAAGACCGGCGGCTTTCGCACCGAAGACGCCTTGTGGTTGCAAGTTGAATGTTACACTGGCGCACCGTGGGAGCTATCGTTGGAGGACTCGCTCCCAGCCGCTATCGCGCGCTATCACCGGCACGTTGAACGCGACTACGGCGCCGTCCCGTGGCGAAAGGATCCGACTGTTCCGGAGTGGTTTGCCGACATCAAGATGGTGGTTACGCTGGATATGATCCGCAGCCAGGGCGAGGTGACTCACTCCTACGCTCACCTGCGGAATCTGGTTCAGGAAATGAAACAGGCTGGAATGGGTGGCGGCGTCCTCTTTTATCTTACCGGACACCACGACCTGTACGACCGCCGGTTTCCCTTCTTCGGCCCTTCCGATCTTATCGGCGGCGCACAGGGGTTCAAGGAGATGGTCGGCGCGGTCCACGATGCGGGGCATTGGGTCATGCCCCACTGTGCCATCTGGAGCGTGGATCCGTATCAACCCTATTTTGAAGAGTTTGAGGACATCGCGCTCATTTTCTCTGAGACGGAAGGGTATTCGGGGCGGCGGGTCGGTGCTTATGACGCTTCACCAGGAATGCACCCTGTGACGCCGTTGGACTATGACTCCGGCTACGTTCCGTTGAAAGCAGAGAAGGGCAACGGATTTGTGACCTTCCTGACACCAGAGTTGCCCCAACCGATGGAGGCGCACCTGACAGTATCAGGTGTCAAGAACTTCGCTTCCGGCCAGTTGCGGGCTTCGCTCCATTATCGTGAGCTGGTCTCCCCGCTGGGGAAGTTCGCCATCAGTGATAGTCACCGGTTCCGGTTCCGCTTTCGGTTTGAGGCGGGCGTGAACCGGGTGAGGCTGGATTTCCTGGGCGGGACACCCGACCTCTCTTCGGCCTCCTTCCGGATCAACGAGGCCGTGTATCCCGGACAAAAGGGGTCTAGCAATCGCCTGGGGCCGGTTTGGACGCACCCTCACGTGCGCGTAGAGATGTCCGATCCCCGTTGGATCAAGACGATCCGGAATGACCTGACAAGCCTCGTCAATAATTTCGGTGTTGACGCGATCCACATGGACGCGGCCTCCGTCCTGACGCGTAGTGACCTGCCGATCTACCAGGATCTGCGCCAGGCTCTACCGAGGACGGTCTTTGGCTGCGAGTTCTTCACCGAATTGGCTCTCTTCTTCTTCCACATTACACAGAATGCTGACATTCCTCCGGAGAGCCCGCACCGCACCACCGATTTAGCCTACCGTCTCGGTGAACCATACCTTAAGTTCTATCTCCACCTATGCCAATCGCTGGGCTTTGTTCCGGTGGGGACTGCGTGCAATCATCTCCCCATTCCGGACAAACTGACACCCGAGTTACGTGAGAAGGCTGAGCGACACTGGCGAGAGGGACCAAAGTGGCACATCCTCCCCAACATCAGGCTCAACTACCGCGATTATAGCCTGGATCCGCGCACGCGGGAAGCGTTCCACGAGGTTCTGGGGGGAAGAGTCAAGTGATGAGGTGTAGGGTGCGATCCAGGAGCGAGGCAACCCACCGATGAAAGCGATACGGTTGGAGACCGCCCTCCTCAGGTTCCCGGAGATGCGCCCCGGCGCTGCCACCCAGTCGGCAACCGCCGTCCGCCACTTCGTGGACATCTTCAACAACTAAATGCCATCTAACATTGTCACCCTTCCTCGCTTCCTTCTAGCGCTCTTGCCGATTGTCATCGTCCTGGTGCTGATGGTCAGGTTCCGCTGGGGCGGCGCGAAGGCGGGCCCGGTCGGCTGGCTGACGGCTCTGGCCGTCTCCCTCCTCTTCTTCGGTGCAGGGCCGGACCTCCTGGCCTACTCCCAGATGCGGGCCCTGCTCCTTATCCTCTACGTCCTCTACGTTATCTGGATGGCACTCGTCCTCTACAACACCGTGGTAGAAGCGGGAGCCATCACCACCATCGGCCAGGGGATCATCCGCCTGACCGGCGACCGCGTGCTGCAACTCCTGATCCTTAGTTGGGTTTTCAGCAGTTTCTTGCAAGGCATCGCCGGTTACGGCGTCCCCATCGCCGTGGTCGCCCCGCTCCTCATCGGCCTGGGCTTCTCGCCCGTCACCTCCGTCGCGGCTGTCGCCATCGGCCATGCCTGGTCGGTCAACTTCGGGAGCATCGCGGCCTCCTTCAATGCCCTCATCGCCGCCAGCGGGCTACCGGGCGAGACCCTGGCGCCCGCCGCCGCCCAACTCCTGGGCATCACCTGTTTCGCCTGTGGCATCGCTGCCGTCTATACCGATGGCGGGCTGGCCGCTTTGCGCCACGGGTTGCCGGCGATCCTGATCACCAGCGCCGCCATGGCCGGAACGCAGTACCTTCTTGCCGTCGGCGGCCTGTGGAATGTGGCGGCTTTCGTGGCCGGGCTGATCGGGCTGGGGGCGATGGCCCTGGTCGCGCGCCTCCCCTTCTACCGGGCTGCGCCGATGGACAATAGCATCGTGGCAGCACCGTCCGGGGCCTCTAACCCCCGCCAGTTGTCCACTCCCCTGGCGGTGACGCCTTATGTGATCCTTGTCGCGGTGGTCAGCATCGCTGAATTGGTGGAGCCGGTGCACCAGGTTCTAAACGCAGTCAGGATTCAGATGTCCTTTCCGGAGACGACGACGGCCCTGGGCTGGACGGTCAAAGCGGGGAAGGGGCAGGCTATCAGCCTCTTTGGGCACGCGGGCGCGCTCCTGATTTACTCCTCGGTGGCGGCTTACCTCTTGTTCAGGGCAACCGGCCACTATAAGCCGGGGGCAGCAAAACGTATCCTGAACAACACGGTGCGCAGCGCGGTGCAATCCAGCATCGGCATCGCCACGATGGTCGGCTTTGCTCTGATGATGGAGCAGAGCGGCATGACCAATACGATTGCCGTTGGTCTCAGCCGCGGCCTCGCGCCGGTTTATCCCTTTGTCGCCCCTTTCATCGGGGTATTGGGAGCATTCATGACTGGCTCCAACA
>JADYZS010000520.1 GCA_020853075.1 Anaerolineae bacterium
CATAGCCGAAGGGTGCTGAATCCAGCACGTCGGCCCGCACGGTCAGGGTCTTCGTCAGCACCTGTTCCAGACGGACACGCACCCGCGCGGGCTGTTTGTCCAGTATGACAACGTCAGGGTCAGGGTGCACAACCTGCACTGGCACGTCCTGAATACCGGGGCCCGCGTTACTTAGGTCCACAAACGCAGTGAAGCTATCGGCACGCAATGTCTCCCAGGTGCGACGGGGAGCCCGTACCCAAACCCGCACCTGAGCATTAATATCACTAAACAGGACCAGGTTTGAGGGCACATTCGCGGCACTCACGCGCACCGACGTCGGCAACTCGCCTCTCTGCAGCGGGTTCTCTTGCTGCACAGCGATCACCCACAAGATAAGCGCCAGTATCAGCGCGAGGGCCGCAGAGCCGGCATTAGCGGCCAGACGACGGGCCCACCGCCGCAAATCAGGTGAGTTCAACTCTCTTCACTTCCTGACTCTGGACGGGCAACCTGGAAGAATGCCAAGAGAATCTTGGTAAGTTGCCTATCGTCCAGACGCCGCACCATGCGGCCATTGCGCGCCACCGACACGATGCCGGTTTCCTCACTGACGACGATAGCCGCGCAGTCGCTTTGCTCACTGATCCCCAGAGCCGCGCGGTGGCGCGTGCCCAGTTGGCTATCGGAGAATTCTCGCTGAGATAAGGGTAACACACACGCGGCAGCGCTGATACGATCCTCACGGATAATGACGGCGCCATCGTGAAGCGCTGTACCCGGATAGAAGATGGTCTGCAAGAGTTCTGAAGAGACACGGGAACTGATCCGCACCCCCGTTTCTATATACTCTTGCAGTCCTGTGGAGCCTTCCAAAACGATGATCGCGCCGTGCTGATGGGTAGAGAGTGCGCGGGTCGCGCTCACCAACTCATTGGTCAGATGGCTGATCGGTTGTTCCCGTGCCGGACGGGTGAAGACAGGCGCAGTGCGACCGAGCCGCTCTAGAGCACGGCGCATCTCCGGCTGGAAGATCACCGGAATCGCGACGAGGATGGCCGGGAGCAAGTTTCGCATCAAATAGCCGAAGGCGGTCAAATCCAGGAGGCTCGTAGCCACTGCATAGACCAGCACCAGGATCAGCACGCCTCGCAGCAACTGCACAGCCTGGGTGCCCCGGAAGAGCCGGAAGAGACTGAAGAATGCCAGGGCCACGAGCAACACATCCAGTGCGCTCTGCCAAGTGAAGCGGCTGAAGATGGTCACCAAGTCACTCATGTTGCCCTCAAGGCACAGCCAGCAAGGCTACTGTCCCAGCAAAGTAGCCAGGATCGCCTTTTGTGCATGTAAGCGGTTCTCTGCCTGGTCAAACACGATGGAGTGTGGCCCATCCGCCACCTCATCGGTGATCTCTTGACCGCGATGGGCAGGAAGACAGTGCATGACGAGCACGTCGGGCCGCGCCGCGGCCATCAGTCTCGCGTTCAGTTGGTAAGGTGGGAAGACACGCAGCCTGACCCCTGTTTCTTCCTCCTGGCCCATGCTCGTCCAGACGTCGGTGTAGAGAATGTGAGCGCCGCGCGCCGCAGCGTAAGAGTCATCGGTCAGTTCTATCTTGCTGCCGCTTACAGATGCGAATTCACGGGCCCGCCCTACGGTCCCATCCGGCAACTGAGAGCCGGCTGGAGCGGCACAGACGAAATCCATACCCACCTTCGCGCAACCGAATGCCAGAGCAGTAGCCACGTTGTTCCCATCGCCCACGTATGCCAATCTGAGTCCTGACAACGTTTCTTTTTTCTCCCAGATAGTGAACAGGTCGGTTAATCCCTGGCAGGGATGGGAGTGGTCGGAGAGGCCGTTGATAACGGGCACACGCGAATGATGAGCAAGTTCCTCTACGTGGCGGTGCTCAAAGACGCGAGCCATGATGCCATCTACGTACCGGCTCAGGACGCGCGCCACGTCTGCAACGCTCTCGCGGCTGCCCACTCCCACCTCACTTGGAGAGAGGTACATGGCGTGTCCGCCGAGCTGCACCATGCCCATCTCAAAGGAAGCGCGCGTGCGCAGGCTCGGTTTCTGAAACAGCATCCCCAATGACTTACCGGCCAGAAGCGGGCGATTGCCACCGCGCAGCCACTCTGCTTTGAGTTCACGCGCCAACTTTAGCAGATGCCATATCTGGTCGGTGGAAACGTCGGCCAGGGAGAGGAAATGCTTCATAACCGGGACTCCTTTCCCTCAAGAGGACGCAGGTACTATACAAGAGGTTCCCGATAGGGCTTTCGTCAACGGACTGCCCATGCCGCCAGGAGAAGCGCGGCCAGCCACCACGGTCCGGCCCACCGTCGCAATAGGGAGCCGGAACCGCCTTTCATTGCCCACAAAGTGGGCGCCCAGAGCAAGAGCCCTGTGCCACCTGCCGCCAGCGGTAACCGCCAGATGACCAGCAACGCGACGATCATAACGTGGGCTAACCCTACGCCCGCGCGCTGCACGACGCCGTTTGACCACACCACCAATAAAGTGAAAGCACCGGCCAGAATCAAGCCGCGAGGCTCCCACGGCCCGAACAAGTGCATACCCAATGCCCACGGGAGCCCCAGAGTAACGAGTCCGGCGGCAACTCTGCGCAGCCGGTGCGGTTCTGGCAGGCCTCGTGTCAAGGCCGACAGCCCGCCGACGGCCCCGGTGAGAACCATGGCTCCGGGGTTGATGAGACCGGCCAGAAAAAACGCCCAAGCCAGGGCAATGATGCCATCGCGCCAGGCATGTCCGGCAGGTCCTTGCAGCCAGGCGAACAGGCGCGCCGACGGTGAGGCCGGTTGCGTGTATGGCAACGGATAGGAGACACCTTCTCCCGCGCCGCCGCCCACGAGCGCGACGGTGCCGCCCAGGAAATTCCACACACCGCCCCACAAGGCATCGGCCAGGAAGACGATCAGAAGGAGCACCACCGCGTCATCCTGACGCCACGGGGTCGCGCCCGCGACCAACGCGCCGGCCAATACAGCCCAGGCAGGACGCAGCCGCCACGGGCTTCCCGATAGCCACACGCGCAAGCCAATGAATGACTCGCCCATCTGCTAGTAGTTGCTCACTCTACCCAGAACCTTCAACCCGGCCTGCGTGATTGTCCAGGCCAATAGAAAAGCCCTGCGGCGCGCAGGGTCAGTAAAGCAATCATCGGGACGCAAACTGTCCAGGCTCCTTCTCGTCCCGCCGATGGCCCGTGCAGCCGCTCATAACAAGGGGGCCGGACGCCTGCACGCCTCGCGGTCAACCGTATGATACCACAGCCCAGGTTAAGCGTCAACGTTTGCTGAATTGCGCACCTTGTCACGGGAAGTGCAACCTGGTATAATCAGGCTGACAACGTGCAGGAGACTTCATCATGTCATCCGCCTCGCCGGAGTCCCTTTGGAGTTCGCCACAACCTCTGACCACTCCCGAAGAAGCCGCAGCGACACCTGCTGCCGGAGTCAGTCGCAGTGGCGTTGTGCATCTCTTGTACATGCAAGGCTCAGACATCTATCATCGCCTGTGCGCTGCGGATGAATGGTCTGCCCCTGTACGCGTCGCCAGCGGCGAATCGCCAATGCTGGTGGTTGTCGGTGAGACGGTCCATGCAGTATATGCAAAATCGTTCGGCGGCAACTACGAAGTGTATTATATTAAGTGGAAAGATGGTCGTTGGTCTCTTCCCCGCAACCTCTCCTTCACCAGTGGGCCTTCCACTCTGCCGCAGATCGCCAGTGCTCCGGATGGCACGCTGCACGCAGCCTGGGCCGACACAAGCCCCGGTTACTCCGTCATCTATCATGCTCAGCAGGCCGGCTCGTATTGGATCAATCGCCCGATCCCTAGCGGTAGAGGCTCAGCCCCAAGCCTGGCAGTTGATGATACCGGCACGGTGCACGTCGTCTGGCAAGATCGTGAGGGCAGCGCGAGCGCATTTGAAGTCTATTACGTGCGCGGGGATGGCCGGGAATGGTCTTTGCCGCAGAATCTTTCTGCTTCTGCTGATAGCAACTCTTTGGCTCCGCAGGTAACCCTGGGTTTAGGCGGCGTGGTGTACGTCGCCTGGCAAGAGGATTACCAGGGCCGCAGCCAGGTTTATGCCTCCTATACGACCCCTGGGGGCTGGACTGTCCCGACCGGCCTCACCCAGGCCGAGAAGAGTGCACGACAGCACCGCCTGGCCTTCACCGGCCAGGGCATCTTGCACCTGGCCTGGCTGGAGGGGAACCAGGTGTGCCACCGCTACGTCGCGCCCGGCGGCATCCTCAAGCCGGTGGAAGTGCTGGCGACAGGGCTGCAAGGCGTGAGCGATCCTGTGTTGGCGCTAACGCCGGGAACCTGGGACGTGCATCTCCTTTGGCTGAGCGGGGTGCCGGGTGGCCGTGTGCTCACCTATGCGCGGCGGTTGCCTGCGCTGCGTTTCCGCTTTTATATTCCTAGAGTCCTTGTCAACCAGAGCGTAGCCGCGCCGGATCTCTCCCTCGCGACGCCCCAGAAGCCGGCCACGACCTGAGGCGTGAGACAGAACAGGATGCGCAACATCCTGAGCCACGGGCGCGTGCTCATGGCTCTCCTGGCCGGGAGCATGACCGCCGCGGCCCAGGCCGCGTTAGGTCTTCCTCACGCCTGGCGTCCTCTCCTGATCGCGAGCCTCGGCACTTTCGTCATCTATAACCTCAACCATCTCTGGGACGTGAGAGAGGATGCGATCAACGCGCCCGGCCGGCGCGCCTGGCGTGCCCATTCTGCATCCTACTGGCGCGTGGTGATGGTTCTGGCAGCCGTGGGGGGCCTGTTTCTGGCGGGGAGCGGCGGCCAACTGATGCTGCTTCTGACTTTGATTCTGGTCGCCGTAGGGCTTGCCTATAGCATCCCCTGGCCGCTGCAATCAGGAGCCCCCTTGCGGCTGAAGGGCAAGGTGGGCCTCAACCTCGTGCTCATCGGCGCGGGGTGGGCAATGATGGGCGTGGGGCTCCCGTTGGTGGAGGCCGGCGCGTCCCTGGCCCTGCCGGCCGTGCTCATGGCTCTGTGGGTCGCGGGTATCAGCGGCATCCTGGCGACGGTGTTTGACTTGCGCGATTTGCCGGGAGATACAGGTCAGGGCTTGGGCACACTCGCCCTCCTTCTCGGCCCCGCCAAAGCGCGCCGCTTCCTCATGGGTTGGTGCGCGTTATCGGCGGCAACCATCGTGGGGGCGGTTGGGTTGGGCTTCTTCCCGCCCGGCGTGCTGACCGCCATGCTTGCGCCGGGCGCAGCGTTTGTCTGGGTGGCGCGTTGGCCGCTAGATAGTCCCTCACCAGAAGGGTATAGCGATGGCCTCCTGCTGGCGGCGGTTGCTGCCTCCTGGCTCACGGTGTTGGCGTTGCGCGTCTTCGGATAGCCCTGTTTTCAAACTACTAACCGCAGAGCACGCGGAGTGCGCAGAGGCACATCAATGCCCCTGCGACCTCTGTGCTCTCCGCGGTTGTTATCTCGCTACCTCAACCACCACCGTCGCGCCATCACGCACCTTGCGGAAGACCGTTGGGTCTCCCTCCACCTGGCCGAAGACGTTGACCGGGCTGGCGGCGCGCACCTCGTCGCCGCGGCTGGCCGGGGTCGGCCCAAAGAAGATGCAAAACGCCTGTCCGGGCGGCCAATAGCCCAGGTCGCCGCGCTCCACCACCTCGCGCGCCGCTTCTGGGCTCAGTTTCAAGGGGATCGTACCGTAGAGTTCATCTCCCCAGGTATCCACCGTGAAGCGCAGCGGCAGGGCCTTCCAGATCGCGCTGGCGGTCTTGGTATCGTTCAGCACGGCCATCGCTGCGACGTCACCGATGAGGATTCTGATCCGGCGCATGGCCTTTACCCTCCCCGCAGGTTGCCGCGCTCATAGACTTCGGGGTTGGCGCAATAGGGGAGCCGCTCACCCCGCAACCCGGCGATAAGATTGCTGGCCGCCATCTCCGCCATCCTCCCTCGCGTCTTGACGCTGGAACTGGCGATGTGAGGCACGATGAGGCAATTGGGCAGGCTTAAAAGGGGGCTGCTGGCCGGGAGCGGTTCCGGCTCCGTCACGTCCAGCCCTGCGCCCGCGATCTTGCCGTCGCGCAGCGCGCGGTAGAGGGCGTCAGGGTCCACGATAGGCCCGCGCGCCGAATTGATGAGGATGGCCGAGGGCTTCATTTTGGCGAACGCGTCATCGTTGATGATGTGCCGCGTCTGCGGGTTCAGGTCGGTGTGGAGGCTGACAAAATCGGATTCGCGCAGGAGCGTATCCAGATCGGCATAGACGACGCCCATAGACTTCTCCAGGTCTTCACGGCGATAGACGTCGTAGTAGAGAACCCGCATATCAAAGCCGGAGGCGCGGCGGGCCATCCCCTGGCCGATGCGTCCGAAGCCGATGAGCCCCAAAGTCGCATGGTGGATGTCCTGACCCAGGAGGAGCGTCGGCCCCCAGGTCTTCCACTTGCCTGCGCGCACGTAGTCCATCCCCTCTACGACACGGCGAGCCGCGGCCATCAGGAGCGTGAAGGCGAAGTCTGCGGTGGTGTCGGTCAGGACGCCAGGCGTATTCCCCACCGGGATGCCGCGCTCGGTGGCTGCCTTGGCGTCAACGTTATCAAAGCCGACCGCCATCTGGCTGATGACGCGCAAATGGGGTGCTGCGTCCATCAACTGCGGATTGATCCTATCAGTCAAGAGGCTCAGCAGACCGTCACACCCCTTGACCTTCTGCAACAAGACCTCGTAAGGCGGCGGTAGTTCCTCGGGCCAGACCTCGGCATCGCATTGCTCAAGCACAACCTTGAGACCGGCATCGGGTATGATGCGTGTGACAAAGACTCTCGGGTTAGCCACATTCCCTCCTTGCTGGTTGTTATTGCTCCTACTCCGGTAAAACCATCAGAAATGGTGACAACAACATAGAGACGCCCTGGGTGAGCGTCTCTATGGCAACCGTTGCCCGGATCAGATAGTGCGGCTTAGCCGGTGGCCGGTTGCTGCCCATCGGTACCGGCAATGAATTCCTCAACCAACCGGCGCGCCTCGTCGTCGGTGTATTGGATGGGCGGCGACTTCTTGAAGTAGGCTGATGGCCCGATGAGCGCGCCTTTCAGCCCGCGATCCAGCGCGATCTTGGCGCAGCGCACGGCATCAATCACCACGCCCGCCGAGTTGGGGCTATCCCAAACCTCCAACTTGACTTCCATGTTCAAGGGCACGTCGCCGAAGGTCGTGCCTTCCATGCGGATGTAGCACCACTTGCGATCTTTGAGCCAGGGCACGTAATCGCTAGGGCCCACGTGCACGTTCTCCGGGTCCAGCGCAAAATCCAACTGGCTCGTTACGGCGTTGGTCTTGCTCTCTTTCTTAGATTGCAGCCGCTCCCGCTCCAGCATGTTCAGGAAGTCGGTGTTGCCGCCGAAGTTCAACTGGTAGGTGCGGTCCAGGCGGACGCCGCGATCCTGGAAGAGGCGGGTCAAGACGCGATGGGTAATGGTCGCGCCGACCTGGCTTTTAATGTCATCGCCGATGACCGGCAGCCCGCGCGCCTCAAAGCGTCCCTGCCAGTATTTCTCCCTGGCGATAAAGACCGGGATGCAGTTCACGAAAGCGCAGCCTGCATCCAGCACCTGTTCCACGTACCACTTCGTCGCCATC
Organism: Anaerolineae bacterium; assembly: GCA_020853075.1. Lineage (GTDB taxonomy): Bacteria > Chloroflexota > Anaerolineae > JADYZS01 > JADYZS01 > JADYZS01. The sequence goes on from JADYZS010000520.1 coordinate 7,651, forward strand.
TCGCTACCCACCGGCAAATAGTTGATCACAACGTCGGTGCCGGTATCTTTGAGGATGCCGACGATGTCGGCGGTGGGGCCAGGAGCCTTCTTCACGACATCGGCCAGGTATTTGCCGATACCGTCGTGCGTCATGCCGCGCGCAACGGTGACGCCCAAATGCGGGACGTCGCAGAATTTGTAGGTGTTGTTGGGCGGGGCATAGATGGCCTCGCACAGGTCATTGCCGACCTTGTTCACATCCACGTCAAACGCCGCAGAGAACTCAATGTCGTGGATGTGGTAACCGCCCAGATTCACGTGCATGAGCCCTGGAATGGACTGGTCTTCTTCGGCATCCCGGTAGTAGTGGACACCCTGCACCAGCGAACTGGCACAGTTCCCTACACCGATGATGGCCACACGCACTTTTTTGGTCAAGGTTAACCTCCTGTTAGGGGATTCTGTATATCAGTCCAGACGAGCAATGAATTCTAACGCGTCACTGGCCGCGCGGGCCACGGCGATTGCATCCGGCCCAGGGGTTGCCCCTGGCGCATCCACACTGACCACGCCGTCAAAACCGGCTGAACGGAGCGCACGCAGCAGGTCTCGCAATGGTAGAGC
>JADYZS010000521.1 GCA_020853075.1 Anaerolineae bacterium
CCGGGGCCTTTGGTTTGCGCCCTTTCGCCGAGCGTGCGGATACCAAACCCTGGCTTAAGGATCTGGCTCTGACCGTCATCTTGCATGGCCGCAGCCACGACGGCAAGATCGGCCACACCTTTGCCGACATGACGCAGCGGCTGGAGGAACTGGCCCTTTCCTTCTCGCCGCGGCGCACCCTCATCAAGCTGGTTGGCTTTGAAGGCCGCGTGGATCATGCCTGGCCCCACAACGATCCCGATCCTGTGTTGGGCGGGCCGGCAGCCTTTGACATCTTTATGGCAACCGCTCGCCGTTTTGGCTTCCACGTGATGCCACATCTGAACGTCTGGGGTGCGAGTTACGATAACCCGGAGACGAAACAGTGGCTCCCCTACCAGGTGCAAGATCAGGAAGGGCATCCTGTTTCGTGGAGTTGGGACTACGATGAGGATGAGATAGCAGAGGATGTCTTCGCCTACATCTCGCCCGATGCGCCGGAATGGCGGGCCGTTCTCCGGCGCAAAGTACGAGAGATGATAGAGCGGTACGGCATAGACACTATCTTTTTGGATCAGGCTGGGACCTTCGTGAATGATCGCCGCTACGACCACTTCCGGGGCCTGAAAACCCTCTACACCGAACTGCGCGCCGACTGGCCTGCCGTCCAATTCACCGGCGAAGGGGCCACCCACGAAATCTCGGCAAGCCTCTATCCCCTTCTCTCTGGTATATCGGGGGGCACTGAGTTCGTACCTGAGATGTACCGGCGGCTCTTCGGGCCGTACATTCGCCAGCACGGCCATTCCATCTCCCTGCCGCCGGAACCGTATCGCGGCGTCTGGTTTGTGTCGCCCGGTAACTGGTGGACGAAAGAGAAATACGAGGCTCAAGAAGCGCGCGCCGCGCAGGTCGGTGCCATCCCGACCCTTAACCTGACCGATCGGCGCATTCGCCTGGCCGGAGAGGCGATCAAGGATGTGATGGTGCGGGCGCGCCAATACGCGCCGCCAGGTTAGACGTTCCATAGCAGCAAAGCGCGCCTTGCCCCGGACGGCGCGCTGTCCGGGGCAAGGTGGTGCGGCGCTGGGGAGGATAAGGGGCCGGGTAGAGCCCCCGGGCTGTGATGGGCGCCGCGTGGGGTATGCTCTGCTCTGTCAGGCTCAATGCCCGCCGACTGCCGCTTGCCGCCTGACCAACAAGAAAACGGGGATGGCGGCGAACTGTGCGACCAGAGAGAAGATTACGATATACGTGACCGATTGGTCGTAGAGGAATCCCATCAACGCGCTGCCCAGAAACCACATGATGCCGAAGCCGAAGTGGAAGAGTCCGTAGCCGGAGGCCCGCCTATCCGACGGAACCAGGTCGGCGACAACCGCCCGCATGATTGACTCTTGGATTCCCATGCCGATACCCCACAAGCCGACGCCGACCAGAGCCAGAGGGAGGTTGCCCAGAAAGGCGAAGGGGGCAAAGAGGGCCGACAGGCTAAAAGCCGCGACCAGGACAGGGAACCCCTTCTTATCGTAGAGGGTGCCGAAAACGATGGCGGCGATGGCATCTACCCCCATCGCGACGGCGAAGAAGATGGGGAGCCAGCGGTCCGGCGCCAGGCCGATGGTCTTGAAATGGTAGTTGATCAGGGCGAAATCCGCGTAGCCCGTGGCGATCAGGCCCGCACCGAGGAGGTATAACCAGTAGCGGCGCGAGAAACCTTTGGTGGCGACGACCGGCGTCTTGCTCTCCAACTCAGCCGGACGAGGGTAACGTAAGCGGGCGAACTGGATAAGGGTCAGCGCGATGATCGCCGGGACCAAGAGGACGGCGAACCCGGCCCGGTGCGCGGCCGCGTCATCCTGCAAACCACCTCGCAGGAAGAGGACGGCAGCGACGATGAGGGGGCCGAGGAACGCGCCGATCTGATCCATCGCCTCGTGCAACCCAAAGCCGAAGCCTCGCCCCATCTGCTTGGTGGCGTAGGAGAGCATCGCATCGCGCGAGGGGTTGCGGATGGCCTTGCCGATGCGCTCAGTGAGGAGGAGGATAAAGGCCCATTCCCAGCGGCCCGTCAACGCCAGGAGCGGCACGGAGAGGAGTTGCACCGTGTAGCCAGTGATCGTAACAAGCCAGTATTGCTTCGTGCGGTCGGTGATGTAGCCCGACACGAGCCGGAGAGCGTAGCCGAGGAGTTCTCCAGCTCCTGCCGCGAAGCCAACGGCGAAGGCGCTTGCTCCCAGGATTTTGAGGTACTGACCTGACATGCTGCGGGCCCCTTCATAAGTCATGTCTGAAAACAGACTGATAAAGCCGAACAGCACGACGAAGGTCATGGCCGAACCGGCAGCCAGGGTGAAGGTGCTCTTTGGTTTGACCGTTGGCGCATCCATCTATGTCTTCCTCCGTGTATATGAGATTATTGCACCAGCTTGAGGACGAGGCCTCTCAAGCCGAAATGCGACCTTGGCAAACACCTGCCTTGTTATCCGACTTCGTTATCGGGAGCCGTTAGATTATAACATCGGTGGCGGCACTTGTCAAGTAAGGCATGGGGCTTCGGTTCGTCACGGCTACTCCCTGAGAGTTGTTCACTGGCCGATTCGTTTGCCATAGGCACTACATGGTTTTCACACCATCCCTACCTGCAAGGAGGCTACAATGCACATCGGCGCCCTGGATTCCGTCCTGACCGGCAAGTGGAATGCCGTGAGTTGGGACGTCTATTACGACATCGCACGGAGAGTGGGTCTTGATGGCATTGAGTTGGGCGTGGGTGAGAAGTACAACGAGACGGATTTGTGGAACAGCGGAGGGCGGCACAAGATCCTCAGCCTCTCGCAACAAAGCGGTATTGCCACCTCTTCCGTCTGCCTTCACTCCTATTGGAACTTCAGTTTTGCCCACCCCGATGCGGTGGTGCGCCAGCGAGCGAAATGTATCACGCAAGAGGCCGCGCAGCTCGCTGCCGAATTGGGAGCCAGGCATATTTTAATCCCGTTGACCTGCCCCAAGGAAGTAGATGGCGCGACGGCCCGCGCGCGTTGGCTGGAAGGCATAGGTTCCTGTGCTCAAGCCGCGGAGTCGGCAGGTGTATTCTTCTGCCTGGAAAACGTTGGGAAATCGTTCGGCGATTCGCCGGAGCAAATCATAGATATTGTGGACACCATCCACTCCCCGGCGGTCAAGGTTTATTACGATCCCGGCAATGCGGTGTCTTCGGGGTTTGACCCGGTGCGAGGTGTGGAACTCTACGGCCAGCGCATCGGCCAAATCCACGTTAAAGAACGAGACGGCAAATATCTGGGAGAGGGGCGCGTGCCCTGGCGTGAGATCATTGCGGCGCTCCGCAAGGTCGGTTACGACGGCTGGCTCATACTGGAAACCAACCCGACAGAAGACCCGGAGGCTGCCGCCGCCAGGAACCTGAAAGTGTTGCGGGAACTCGTTAGCGCGCACGAAGAGACTATTTCAGAACTCTGAGAAGACAGTCAATAGGAGGCAGCGGATGCCTTCGGTGTAGCCTGTCGGCTTGCACCGTAGAGATACAGCATGGTATACATAACGCCGACGAGGTGCAAGCGACGGAATAGCGGATGATCGTCGCAACGCGAGGGCTATCCGCTAATCCGCTACCTATTCGCTGACCTGAAGCCAGCTCCTGGCCTATTGAGATAGTTGCTAAGACGTGAGGTGACAGATAAGTGTCCCAAATTAACCGTCGTCTGGAAAACGCCTATCTCCTCGTTCGTCTGGCTGCCGACGGCCAATTGTCGCTGGCCGAGTTAACAGACCGGCAAACGGGCCGGTCACTCCTGGTTGAGCCAACCCCCTTCTGCCAGATCGTAGCCAAGGGTTGGGAAGGCCAGATTGCGGCTGTGGAGTCGTCCGTCGCGGGCGAGTTGTTGGTCCGTTGGTTGGGTCTGCCGGGCAACGCGGAGGCTACGTTGCACCTCACCCTCGCGGGCCCTTCTCTGCGCTGGCGATTGGAGATCGCGGGGCAGTCGCCACCTTGCCAAGTTTGTTTTCCCTTCCTGTCTGCCTTGCGCCTGAGTGACGATTCCCATGCCCCCGACCGCGTTTTAGATCGCCGCTCCTTTTGTGACGGTCACGGGCGGCTCATTTTCCGCCACGTGGATTTCCCTCTCCCTGTGGTGCGTATCGCCCCCGATGGCCGCACGCTGACGCTCGTCGTCCGGCAGGTGACGGGCCCGGCACCTGCCTTTGACGCGGAGCGCCTCTGGACTGCCCCCGGCCTCGCGTTGGACACGGGAGCAGCAGGCAAGGTAGCCTTTGCGGCAGAGTTGGTTTTACACGAGGGAGGCTGGCCTGCGGCCTTTGATCTGTTCCGCGAGCGCATCCGCATGGGTTTTGACCTCGGCCAATACCAACGACCCGAACAAGCCTGGTATCGCGATCAGATCGTCCAGCACTTCACTTTCCTCTACGGGCGCGAGATCCTCAACCTGGAGACCGGGCAGTTTGAGATTGATCGTTTTCTGGATGAGGCCGAACGAGATTTCGGTGGTTACGATGGCTTCCTCATCTGGGGGGTCTATCCTCGCATCGGCGTGGACGAGCGCACCCAATGGGATTTTCACGACGACTTCCCCGGCGGGCGCAGGGGTCTGCGGGCGATGGGGCGACGGGCTCGTGAGCGAGGTGTGCGCTTTTTCATTCCTTACAAGCCGTGGGATCGTTCTGCCGATCTGCACGGTCACTCGCCGGGGCCCGACCACGAATTGCTTGCCAGACTCGTCGCCGACGTGGAGGCCGATGGTGTCTTTCTGGATACGATGGCCGCGATCAGCACCGACTTCCGCGCCGCGCTGGACCGGGCGCGGCCGGGCGTCGTCTTCTGTAGCGAAGGGCGTGCAAAGGGCAAAGCCTTTGAGGCCATCACAGGCGATTGGGATCAGAACCTGGCGCGCGACATCCCCCAGGGCAACTACACGGCCACGGTTGAGACAATGCCAGGTGTGGACCTGTGGCGCTTCATATTCCCGGAGCACAGGCTCTTCGTCATCAGCCGCCACGCGGTGGGCGCAGATCGCATTCGCATCACCCAGCGTGGCTTTTTCAGCGGCATGGGCTGGGTCGTCTGGCAGGATATCTTCGGCCTGGTACTCAGTTATTCCCCGGAGGAGGCCGCGCTCCTCAAGAAGTGCCGCACGATTTTCCGGGAGCATCGCGAGGCCGTTTGGGGCGCGCAGCCCACGCCACTCATTGATACGCTCATCCCTGGCGTCTATGTCAACGAGTTCGCGGGCGAGGGCAAGCGGTTCTGGACGTTCTACAACGAGACCGATCACCCGATGAGCGCGCCTGTGTTGCAGATCAAACCGCGCCCCGATTGCCATTATTGGGACGTATGGAATGACCTTGAGATCGCGCCGGACGCGCAGGGGCGTCTTACTCTCGCTCTGTCGCCCCAATCGGTGGGGGCTGTCGTTGAGTTTCCGCGACTCCTTATTCGTTTGCCCGATAACCAGGAGGTCACACTGGCGCGGCCTGTTCCAGGTGCGATTCTCCAGGTGCGCCGGATGGGCGGAGAGTCGCCAGCGGCTGTGGGTGGCCGCTCTTTCAGCCTGGGATCCTTGCGCAAGGCGGCGACAGGTCCGATGCAAATCCGCCTGGTGCGCGACAGCGAAGTGCTGGATCAGGCGGTGATAAGAGGATAGAGAGAATTATGTAGGCCCTCACCCCCGGCCCCTCTCCCGCAAGGCGTTGGGAAGAACGCACCGTGTACGCCAAGCCGTACTCGGCATGGTGAGTACACGGGAGAGGGGAGAACGCCTGCACCCTCCCCCGCAAGCGGGGGAGGGTAGGGTGGGGGCCGGGATGGACAACCATGACCGATAGACAGCAGCATCCCCCTTCAGGGATGGTTCTAGTAAAGGGCGGCAACTATCGCTACTTCGCGGTCCATCGCTACCGCGAGGGCGGCCTTGTCCTCTACGCGCACGGCCCACGCGATGTTGAGATGCGCGACTTCTACATGGACACCTACGAAGTGACCAATGCCGACTTCCGTCGTTTCCTAGAGGCGACCGGCTATCGCCCGGCAGAGCCACGCAACTTCCTTCGTCATTGGCACAATGGCTTTCCGGAGGAGCGGGCGAACCATCCTGTGTCCTGGGTGGGGCTGGAAGACGCGCGGGCTTATGCACAATGGGCCGGGAAGCGACTTCCCACCGACATTGAGTGGCAGTGGGCGGCGCAAGGCCCCGATGGTCGCCTGTGGCCGTGGGGCATGGAATTCAATCCGGCTCTGTGCAACATTGATTCGCCCGGCACGACGCCGGTAAATACCTTCCCCGGCAACACCAGCCCCTTCGGCGTGCGCGACATGGTCGGCAACGTCTGGGAGTGGATTGATGTGGAGTGCTCCGACGGCTGGCATCGTTGGTGCTTCATCCGTGGTAGCAGTTATTACCAGGCCAAAGGGAGCAACTGGTACGTAGAGGGTGGCCCTATACCTGTCAACCAGCATGCCAAATTCCTGTTGATGTATCCGGGGCTGGATCGCTGCGCCACCGTCGGCTTCCGTTGTGTCTGGGCTACGGGGCCGACGGTCGTGGGGTGGAAGACGTAGAAGCGCAAAAGGCCCCTACCCTAACCCTTCCTTGCGCAGCGGGGGAAGGGGCCAATCCCCAAGAAGTGCTGAGGAGGATCGCGTGTCCAACCATCGCCCCATAATCACCGTAGTGGGCAGTTTCGCCGTAGGGTTGACGATGCGCCTGCCCCGCTTTCCGGTCAAGGGTGAGACCCTGATCGGCGGCGACTTTGACATGGGGCCGGGCGGCAAAGGCTCAAACCAGGCCGTTGGTGCTGCCCGCCTCGGCGCAGAGAGTCACTTCGTCGCCCTCATCGGCACCGATTCCTTCGGCGACATCGGCATAAACCTGTATCAGCAAGAGGGCGTCCACATTGAGCATTTGCGCCGCACACCAGAACGGAATACCGGCGTAGGGTTCATCACCCTGAACGCGGAAGGCGACAACCACATAGCCTTGTATCCGGGGGCCAACTCGCTCCTCTCTCCATCCGACGTAGATGCCGTGGAAGGGCTGATCGCCGGTAGCGACGCGGTGTTGAGTGTGCTGGAGATACGGCCTGAGACGGCGGGGCGGGCGATGGCCCTGGCTCGCCGCCATAAGGTCACCGCGGTGCTCAACCCGGCACCGGCTAGCCGGTTGGACGATGCGGTGCTGGCCTATGTGGACATCTTGACACCCAACGAGAGCGAGTTGCGTATTCTGTCGGGCCTTGCCCCGGATGACCCCACTGACACGATGGAGTTGGCGCACCGCCTGCAAGCGCGCGGTGTGCGCAACGTCGTCGTGACGCGCGGCGGGCAGGGCGCGCTCATCATCCACCAGAACGGTGCGGCGGAGCACGTGCCCGGCGTCAAGGTTGACGTGGTGGACACGACCGGCGCGGGCGACGCCTTCAACTGCGCGCTGGCCGTGTCGCTGGCTGAGGGAAGGCCGCTATCGCAGGCTGTCCAATTTGCAACCTACGCCGGAGCGCTGGCCTGCACGAAATTGGGAGTCATTCCGGCTCTGCCGTACCGTAAGGATATTGAGACGCTAATGCACGAGCGGTAAAAAGTAAAACGTAAAGAGTAAGGGAGATGTGTTGAGAGGTGGTCAGATGAACGAGGAGGCTGTGAAAATAGGATCAGCAGCGGTGACCGGACAGCGGCGGCTGACCCCGCGCCAACGCGTCAAAATGGCGATGCGCCACCAGGAACCGGATCGCGTGCCGACTGATTTCCTGGCAACTCCGGAGGTCTGGCAGAAACTCATCGCGCACCTGAAACCGGATACCGCGAATATCGGCGGGGCCGACTATTTTGAACCGGCGCGCGAGGCTATCCTCAGGCACTTTGAGATTGATTGCCGCGTCCTTTCCTACGATATGTTCTGCACTCCGCCGGCATCCATCTTCCACGGGGGCGCGGCGCTGGATTGGTGGAGCACGCTGAGCCGGTCAACACCGAACCGCATGTGGCGCCAACTGAACCCCGATGAGACCCTGCACGACATTTGGGGCATCCATAGCCGCAAGGTGGACAACCCCTACGGCGCGTATGAGGAGTTCGCCAGTTGGCCTCTCAGCCAGGCAGCCTCGGTAGAAGAACTGAAGAGCCATCCCTGGCCGGAGCTGGATTGGTGGGATTTTACCCCGATTCCTGATCTGATGCGCCGGTTGGATGAACACGACGAGTATCACATCCGTTTTCGCCTCGGCTCCGTATTTGAACTCTCCTGGCAACTGCGGGGGATGCAAGAATTCTTGGTGGATCTGGCGCTAGACCCCGGCATCCCGATCTACATCATGGATCGGCTGACGGAAGTCTATCTGGAGAACACGCGGCGAGTCCTGGAGATCGCGGGAGACCGTCTGGATATGGTTTATTTCTACGACGACGTGGCGACCCAGAACTCGTTGATGATCTCAAAAGAGATGTGGCACGAACATATCCGCCCGCGCCACGCCAAACTGGTGGATTTGGCCCACGCCTACGGCAAGCCGGTGATGTATCACTGCGATGGCGCTATACACCATCTTATTCCCGAGCTCATTGATCTGGGTATTGACGTTCTCAATCCTATCCAGCCTGACGCGAAGGGTATGGACTTGAACCGGATCAAAGAGG
>JADYZS010000522.1 GCA_020853075.1 Anaerolineae bacterium
AGGCGGCCCGCCGTTTCGGCCAACTCCTGATCAGCCAACCACCCCTCTACCTCGTCACTTAAGTTGACGCATATGCCCCCTACCCCCTCTCCCAATTTTGGGAGAGGGGATGGGGTGAGGGCCTGATGTGAGGGGGGATGGCATGGAACAGAGGATCGTAGATTTTATCGCGGGGCTGCGAGCATTGGGGGTGCGCGTCTCCATCGCCGAGAGCGGCGACGCGTTCCGCGCGGTGGAGCAGGTGGGCGTAATAGACCGGAATACCTTTCGTTCGGCCCTGCGTACGACGCTGATCAAAGAGCCGCAGGACGTGCCGACCTTTGAGCGGCTCTTCCCGCTCTATTTCGGCAGCGGCGGCCCGCCGCTCACCAACCCGCAAGAGGGGCTATCGCGAGAGGAACAGGAGATGTTGCGGGCCGCGCTGCAGGCGCTCCTCTCGGCCATGAGCCGCGCCGACGCCGATAATCCTTCCTCGCGCCGCCTGACGCCGCAGGAGTTGGCGCAACTGGCCCGCCTGTTGCAGATGCTTCTCTCCGGCCAGGGGCCATCGCGCGAGGAGATGCAGCACGCCGCCCAGCGCGCGGGCGTGCAACGGGCGACCCATCCCGCGCAGCAACCGTGGCTCACCCAACGGATGCTGCGGGAGATAGGTATGCAGCAACTCCCGGAGGCGTTGCAGGCACTCCTGGAGCAATTGGCGCGGATGGGCATGGGCCGCGAGGCTCTGCAACAACTTCGGGAGATGATCGGCGAGAACCAGCAAGCCTTGGCGGAGCAGGTGGCGCAATTCGTGGGGCAAAGCCTGGCGCGGCAGGCGACGGAGAACCCGCGCCCCCAGGCCGGCCCCGACCTGATGCAGCGACCTTTCCAGTCCCTCACCCCGTCTGAGGCGGCGGAACTGCGCAACCAGGTGCGGCGGCTGGCGGCGCATCTGCGCAGCCGCGCCGCCTTGCGCCAACGACGCGGCAAGGAAGGGACCCTGGACGCGAAGGCAACGATCCGGGCCAACCTCCGCTATGCGGGTGTACCCGTGGAATTGCGCTTCAAGCGCCGCCACCTCAAGCCTCGCCTCGTCCTCATCTGCGATATTTCCACCTCGGTACGCTATTGCGCCGAGTTCATGCTGCACCTGATCTACGAACTGCAAGACCAGGTAGCCAAAGCCCGCAGTTTCGCTTTCATTGACCACCTGGAAGAGATCAGCGAGGGATTCACCGAGTCCCGGCCAGAGATGGCGGTGAGACAAGTCCTGGAGCAGATGCCCTCCGGCTATTACAACACCGACCTGGGCTTCAGCCTGGCGACCTTCTGCCACGACCATTTGGACGCCGTGGATAGGCGCACCACCGTCATCGTCGTGGGCGATGGCCGCAACAACTACAACGACCCGCGCCTGGATTCCTTCCAGACCATCAAGCGCCGCGCCAAGCGCATCCTCTGGTTCAACCCGGAGCCTCTCCCTCTTTGGGGCGCGGGCGACAGCGATATGTACCAATATATTCCCTTGTGCGATGCCGTGCACCAGGTGAGCAACCTGGCCGAGTTGGCTGATGCGGTAGATAGGCTCTTTGACGCGCGGTAGAGGAAGACGGGAAGAAGATGAAGCGATACGGCTGGGTAGTGGTTGTTCTGGCCTGTGTCGTAGCGCTGACCATGGCCATCGTGGCTGTCTCTGCCAGCAGAGAGGCGCGTGTAGCCCAGGGTCGCCTGTTGGCGTTCCAGCAGCGCCCACCCATAGAATCTGAATCTGACACTGGCAGCGAGTTACCGTCCACCCTGGGGCCCGCGCAGCGCCTATACGACCTGGAGGGTGCGATGCAGAAAGCGTGCCCGGTGAGCACGACCCATCGCATCTATGCCTACGCCGGCTTTCTGGTTGCCATTGTTGACCTGCGGAGTAGTCCGGGCGATGACGATCTGGCTCGTTGCCTGACGCTGCTGGCGAGAGCAAATGAGGGCGGCAAGGGGATCGCTATTCTGAAAGTGGAGCCGGCGTATCTCATTCTCCCTGACGGTCACCCGGGCCGGGTGTTGTGGCAGTTACACTACATCCTGGTCGGCCCTGCCGGGATACAATGGTTGACCCTGGCGGAGCGGACAGACGGAGAGGTAGTGGACGAGGCCAATCACAGTATTTGGGCTTTCATTGACCCTGAATTAGCGGGGCCCTTCACAGGGTTGTGGTGGAGCGAGGTCTTTTCCGTTTTCGGCGCCGCGGGCGCGCTGCCGCGGGAGAGCCTCAGAGACGCGCCCGTGGGAAACGGTGACCGCAGTTGGGATTGGTGAGGCTGTTCCTCTCATCCTCGTTATAGCGGTTTATGAGCGCGAAAGTTGATGCCGAAGGTGCCGAACTCGGCAGCACTGGACGACTGGGGCGCGCCGCTGAAGATATCGGCCCGCCAGGTGATCTCAAAGTCAACAAAGCCGGCAGCCACGACCGTGGCCTTTAGCTCTGCTTCCAGCAGAGCACCGGCTATTCAGCCCGTCCACAAGTTGATGTCACTTTTGGCGTCCTCCGGCACGGCCTTCTCCACCAGGATATCGCCAACCTGCAAACGACCGCCGGGCTTGAGCACCCGGGCCATTTCTCTCAGCGCCGCGCCTTTGTCCGGTATTAAGTTGAGCACGCCGTTAGAGATGACCACATCGGCCCAGCCACCGGGTACGGGTAGGGCTTCGGCCAACCCCTCGCGAAACTCTACGTTCGTGAACCCTCCAATGGCCGCGTTATGGCGAGCCTTCTCTAGCATAGCGGGGGTCATGTCCACGCCGATGACCTGGCCGTTGGGGCCGACCATGCGAGCCGCGATCAGACTGTCAATGCCGGCACCGGAACCCACATCAACCACTCGCTCTCCTGGCTGCAATGCGCCCAGCCTGAAGGGGTTGCCAGTGCCGGCGAAGGATTCAATGGTGGATTCTGGTATGTCGGCCAACCATGCGTCTGGGTAGCCGAGCAAGTGGGCCAGCGGGCGCCCGGTGTGGAAGTGGAAACTATGTTCGGGTTCGAGCGCCACCAGTTTGTATTCTTCCTGGACGGCAGCACGCAACGATTCAAGGTCAAGCGCCTGGGTAAAAATTGCTGAGGCTGTCACGATTCTGTCTCCTTGATTAACACCTCGCGAGGTCCTACCGGTTTGAACAGGGGTAGGGGCGGAGGACCGGCTGGCCTTCCGCCCTTTTGCTCTTACCGTCCTGCCTGTCCGATAACGGGTGCGTTGAAGACAATGCCGGTATCCACCAGGGTAAGTTGCCCGGCCTGGACTGCGGCCTGTACGGCAGCCACCGAGGTGACGGGCATCACCGCTGGAGTGAAGGCGGGGCCGGGAACTGCCAAGATAATCTGCCAGCGGGGAACATACTTAGGCAAGACACGATCCAC
>JADYZS010000523.1 GCA_020853075.1 Anaerolineae bacterium
ATTGACTTTTCCGAAATGTGTGATATGATATTTATGAGATGGAATTAGTTTTCCATATAGTGGAAAACAGATTCTGTCCTCCTTCTTTCGGCACATACGCTTGCCAGGATGGCTGTGATGCCCGTCATCCCTCGCGTGGCCGGTGTTATCAAGATACTGGGCCGGGCTCCGGACGGCATGACCGTCTCTCAGTTGGCCGAAGGGCTGGGAGAACCGATCAGCAGCCTCCACCGCCTGCTCCAGGCCCTGGTGCAGGAGCGGCTCGTCTGGCAAGACAGGCGCAGCAAACGATATAGCCTCGGTGTTGACCTGCTGGAACTCCCACACCTTCTCATTCTGGACCAACGTCTGTGTCAGGTTGCGCATCCCTACCTGGAAAGGCTCGTGACGGAAACCTGCAAGACCGCTTTCCTCACCGGCTGGATTCAGGATCGCGCCGTTGGTTTTGATGCCGTAGAAAGCCACGATGGTTCCGCCCTTTCCTTTTCGGTGCAGATCTTTCAGATCATGCCATTCCATATCGCCGCCTCCGGCAAGGCGATCCTGGCTTACCAGCCACTCCCTACGATTGACGAGTTACTCACAGGGTACACCTTCACCCGCCTTACCGACCGCACGCTCACCGATCCTGAAACGCTGCGCGCCCATCTTGCCATCGTGCGCGAGCAAGGATACGCCGTCTGTGACCAGGAAGCCCAGGTCGGTGTCACTGCCATAGCCTCCCCTATCTTCACCAGCAACGGCGAGGTGCGAGCCTCGGTAGGGCTCTGCGCGGAGACGAAATGTTTCCAGGGCGAGCGCTGGGAGCGCGATCTGGTTGCCCTCCGCCAGGTCGCCGAGCGGATCAGCGTGGAATGGGGAGGATACCGGCGGTTTGTTCTCAGTTGAACCTGTCGCCACCCGATTTGATGCAGAAATGGCGGGACCTTTGCCGCAAAGCCCCGTACAGCCCAGGAGCCGCTTGGGGAACCGAGATCATCCCCTATAGTAGCACTAATCTGCGAGTCACCGGGTTCCCCGTAGTGCTGACGTCTGCTCAAACGCAAGACCGGCGAGCGGCAGGCCGGCCAAGCAACCCGGGAGGAATCATGAAGGAGGTGGTGCAATCATACAAGCCCGACCACAATCGTTTCTCTTGCTGTTCCCATTAGTCAAGAGGAGGATATAAAGGTGAGAAAAGTATTTACTGTCCTACTAGTGGTCGGCGTCCTGCTGGGCGCCTGCGCCACACCAACCCCGCAAATCATCAAAGAGACCGTCGTCGTGAAGGAGACGGTTCCCGTTGAGAAAGTGATCAAAGAGACGGTCACCGTCAAAGAGACCGTCGTCGTCAAAGAGACGCGAGTCGTAGAGAAGGCAGTGACGCAGGTGGTTGAGAAGGTCGTGACGGCGACCCCCAGTATTCCCGAGGAGGAGCTGGCGACCAGAGATAAGCCGGTTACTCTGCGCATTGGCATCAGCGCCCAGCCACCCGACTCTCCCTTCCGCAAAGCCTTGAATGACCTGCAGGCCAGGCATCCGGAATGGCGGATTGTGGTGGAGGAGATGGCGGGCGGCGAGATGCAAAGAGTCCCCGCCCAGATCGCGGCCGGCACTCTGCCCGACGTGGTCCGCATCACGGGCCTCAGCGCGCAACCCTGGATCCGTCAGGGGGCCTTCCTCAACCTGCAACCCTTGATGACTTCAGCCCGCTACGATGTCACCGACTTCTACCCCGGCACCGCCGATGAGTTCAGGTTCCAGGGGGCTTTCTACGGCGTCCCGGCAGCGGTGGGCGCAGAGGTGATCTACTACAATATTGACCTGTTTGATAAGGCCAAGATACCCTACCCCACCGACAACTGGACGTGGGAAGACCTGCGGGCGATGGCGCGCAAGTTGACGCTGGACAAGAGCGGAAAGAATGCCGACGACCCCGCGTTTGACGGTAACAACGTGGTGCAGTGGGGCTATAACACCAACCCTGGCGCTATTGCCGCCTGGGCACACTTCTACGTTGAGCCCTTCGGCTGCGACTACTGCGCCAACGAGGACTGCACTCGCCTCAAATTCACGTCGGACGTCTGCCTCAACACGCTGCAATGGTGGGCCGACTTCACCTCCAAGGACAAGGCCACGCTGTACGATCCCTATAGCGGCAAGCAGACGGGCACCCCTGGTGATCCCTTCTTGAGCGGCAAGGTCGCCATCGGCAACAACGGTTTCTTCGCGGTGGCGCAACTGAAAGAAGTAGCATCCTTCAAGTGGGACATCGTGCAACCGCCCAAGGGCCCCACTGGCAAGCGCGTCTCCGTCTTCAGCACAAACGGCTACGTCATTGCCGCGAACAGCAAGCACCCGCGCGAAGCCTGGCGGCTCATTGAAGAATTGACGAGCCCCGACTTCATGAAGGCCGAGTTCGCTGCCAGAGGCGGCGCTCTTCCCTCCCGCCGGTCTGCCGCCCCGGTTGTGCTGGCGACTTTGCAGCCGCCGCCCGCAAACATCAAAGCGGTGCTCGCGGCTCTGGAATATGGGCATCCCTTCCGGCCCAACTCCTTCGGCGCGTTTGAGGTCTATGGCAAGATCATCGGCCTGACCAACGCGGCCATGAAGGGCGAGAGACCTGTGAAGGACGCCTATGCCGAGGCCGAGAAGATAGCCAACGATATTCTGATCAAAGCGGAACAGGACGCAGCCCAGAAGAAATAGAACCGCGGACCTCTCTTCTCCTCTTCATCCCCCCCTCTCCCCCAGTGGGGGAGAGGGGGTAAGGGTGGAGAGGGGTTCCGTCCCCAAGTTCAGATGAATCTCTGGGGGTAATGAGATGAGCAGCACGGTGTCTCTGGAACAGACAGGACGCATCGCCGGCAAGGCTCAAACGGCCGGCAAAAGACGCGAGCGCATGGGCCCCCTGGCGCGACGGCGAGAACGCTGGTTCTATTTGATGATCTCTCCCTGGATCGTCGGCTTCATCTTGTTCAGCGGCGGGCCGATCATCGCTTCCGCGGCTATCAGCTTCACCCGTTGGAGCCTTGTCCAATCGCCGGATTGGATCGCCTTGGGGAATTACACTTACGCCCTCTTTGAGGATGACCTCTTCTGGAAAGTTATAAAGAACACCATCTATTACAGCCTCGGCAGCGTGCCGTCCGGGCTCGTCGTCGCTTTCGCTCTCGCGCTTCTCCTCAACGAAAAAGTCCGGGGGATCAACTTCTTCCGCACGATTTTCTTTCTGCCGTCGGTCGTCAGCGGAGTGGGGGTTATCCTTTTGTTTGGCTGGATCTTCAATCCCCGCTTCGGCCTGATCAACGGTATGCTGGCTCGCGTGGGCATCAAGGGCCCAGGCTGGCTGTACGACCCTCATTGGGCTATGCCGGTTCTCATCATCTTGAGCCTGTATGGTGTTGGCGGGACGATGCTCATCTACCTGGCCGGCTTACAAGGGGTGCCCCAGGAACTCTACGAGGCTGCGGAGATGGACGGCGCAGGGACGTGGGCCCGCTTCCGGCACATCACGGTTCCTGTGCTGTCGCCCGTTACCTTCCTCCTCCTCGTCACGGGCATCATCGGTACCTTTCAGGTCTTCACCCCGGCCTACGTCCTGACCAACGGTGGCCCGGAGTTCTCCACGACGACGATAGGGCTCTCTATATACTTCAACGCCTTCCAATACAACAAGATGGGCTACGCGGCCTCTCAAGCATGGCTTCTTTTCGCCACTATTCTCGTCCTGACGTTGGTGCAGTTCAGGTTGAGCAAGCGTTGGGTTCACTACGAGCAGGAGGATAGGGTGAAATGACAAGCCTCGCGACATATAAGCCGGTCTCCTGGTACCAGCGGAAGAGCGTGCGGCAGACCGCTCGCAAGATCATTGATTACCTTCTCCTGATATTACCTTCCATCCTCTTTCTGATTCCTTTCTTCTGGATGCTCTCCACCGCCTTCAAGCCGCCCAAGATGGTCTATCTGGACCCGCCGGTCTGGATCCCCAACACTCCCTCCTTGCAGAATTTCATTGAGGGCTGGAACTACGTGCCATGGCCTAAGTTCTATCGGAACACTATCCTTATCACCCTGTTCTCCGTGATCGGCAGCCTCGGCTCATCCGCTATGGTGGGGTTTGCCTTCGCCAGCCTGAACGGGCGAGGTAAGAACTTCCTGTTCACCCTTCTCCTGGCTACCATGATGGTTCCCGGCGCGGTCACCTTGATCCCGACTTTCATCCTGTTCACTAAAGTCTTCAAGTGGATGGATACCTATTTTCCCTTGATCGTCCCTCATTTCTTTGCCAGTCCTTTCTTCGTCTTTCTGTTCCGCCAGTTCTTCCGGAGCATCCCGCGCGACCTCTACGATAGCGCGGAGATTGACGGTTGCTCACCCTTTGGCATCTTCACGCGCATCGCCGTGCCGTTGTCGGGGCCGATTGTCGCCACGGCAAGCCTTTTCTTGTTCCTCGGCTCCTGGAACGATCTCATGGGGCCGCTGATTTACCTGGCCTCTTCCGAGAAATTCACGGTGACGTTGGGGCTGACTGCCTTCACGGGTCTATACTTCGCCCGGCTCCACCTCCTGATGCCCATGTCCATTGTCGCCATGCTCCCGTCGCTGGTTCTCTTCTTCCTGGCACAGAAATACTTCGTGCGGGGCATCGTGACGACGGGCCTGAAGTTCTAAAGCGGACATGGTGACCCCGTCGCTGTTGTTGGGCATAGACATCGGCACGCAGGGCACAAAAGGGCTCCTGCTCACTCTTGAGGGCGAAGCGCGTGCCGAGTTCTACGAGCCTCTGGAGGTGATGCGGGGTCGCCCCGGCCAGGCGGAGCAGGACCCGGAAACGGCCTGGTGGGGGAGCCTCTGCCGGGCGACGCGCGCGCTGTTGGCCGAGTCGGGGGCAGCGGCGACGGAGGTGGCTGCCGTCGGCGTCAGCGCCATGACCCCCAACGTCGCCCTTCTGGATGCTGAGGGGAGGGCGTTGCGTCCGGCTCTGCTCTATTGTGACCGGCGCGTGCCCTGGGAGGAAGAGGAGAAGCCGGAGACCGCATGGGCCGCCGGGATACGGCCCAGCACCGTGGCAGCCCGTCTCCTGTGGGCGCAGCGGCACGAGCCGGAGATATGGGCGCAGGTTCGCCACGCGCTGACGACGACCAGTTACGCCGTCTGGCGATTGACGGGGCGTTTAACCATTGACCGGGCCACGGCCCACGGCTACAATGAACTCTATACCCGCGCTGCCGGGAAGTGGGAAGCCGCGTACTGCGAGTCGCTGGGCCTGCGGGCCGGCCTCTTTCCCCCGGACGTGCTGGGGAGCACCGACGTGGCAGGCGAGGTGACGGCGGAGGCCGCGGCAGCGACGGGCCTCGCGCCCGGCACGCCCGTGATCGCGGGCACGGCGGACGCCTTCGCCGAGATGGTAAGCGCGGGCGTCGTCGCCGAGGACGATGCCTGTTTTCTTTACGGTACTTTCGTGGCTCTCATCGTGGCCCGCAAGCGAAAAGGCCCGGAAGAGAGTTTCATCCATTGCCTGGAGGGTCTCTCCTTTGGCGGCGCGGGGTTGCAGGCGGGAGGCGCTCTGGTGCGCTGGTTCCGCGATACCTTCGCCCAGGCCGAGGCCGCCGCCGAAGAGGCCGGAGGGCCCAGCGCCTACGCCGCCCTGGACGCGCTGGCCGAGAATGTCCCCGCGGGGAGCGAGGGATTGCTGGTGCTGCCGCGCTGGGAAGGTCCTCCCGGTGGCGCGCTGTTGGGATTGACCCTGGCCCATGGCCGGGCGCACCTCTACCGCGCCTTGCTGGAAGGGATTGCCTTTGAGGTGCGCCGCCAGATGGAAGACGAAGGGCTCCGTCCGGCGGGGATGGTGGCCGCGGGCGGCGGCAGCCAGAGCCACCTATGGACGCAAATCGTCAGCGACGTGACCGGCATCGGGCAGCATTGCCTGGCGCGCCCGTTAGGTGCGCCGCTGGGCGCGGCCTACCTTGCCGGTCTGGGCGTGGGGCTGTTAGAGGGGTTCGCACCGCTACGCCATCGCTGGCTCCGTTTCGGGCGCGAGGTGTATCCGCAGGCTGCCGTGCGCGCGGCCTACGACGCGGCTTATCGGGCCTATTGCGCCGAATACCGGCGGCGGTATGGTCTTTGAAAGGTGGCCCTCACTCTCCCCCATCCCGTATGGCGAGTATCCCACCCCACAGGGGCGCGAATACGCGGCAAGGGGACGGTCGGCCGTTCGCCTCGCTTGCACCTAGTCGGCGCCGTGTACGCCCAGCCGTACTCGGCGGTGGAAAGCCCGCACGAGTACACAGGGCAAGCCGACAGGCTGGCCGTGACCAGCCGACCACCGTTCGTGCCGCGAGCAGCGGCGGCACGCCGGCCGTTCGCCCTGGCGTGCCCGCCAGCCGGCCCTGCGCCCGGGCCGGGCGCAGCCCGGCACAGGGGGCACGGCACAGGGTGCGAGACGGCAGGGCACGGCACAGGGTACTCCACCCTGGGAGGGCGGAGCCCGAC
>JADYZS010000524.1 GCA_020853075.1 Anaerolineae bacterium
CGGGGCGAGTTCGCTGCCGCCGAAGAACTCCTGGCCTCTGCCCGCGCGGTGGCTGCCTCTATACAAAGAGACCTGGAACCCTATCCAGACCTGAACGAAGCAGGCTACACGCAAGATGCCTTCAAGGAGATGGCCGAGGCGCACATCGTCTATGCCCTCGTAGCAGGACATCCGCTGCCGACGCCTGCCTCATTAGGCGTGGGCGACGCGGCCTACCTGAACGGTCTGGGCGAGGCGATAGGCGAACTCCGCCGCCACGTCCTTGACCTGATCCGCCGCGGCGAGGTGGAGCGCGGCGAGCCGTTCCTGCAAGTGATGGACGACGTTTTCATTGCGCTGATGACGCTGGATTTCCCTGATGCGCTGACGGGGGGGCTGCGGCGCACCTCGGACATGGTACGAGGCGTCGTGGAACGGACGCGCGGCGACCTGACCGTGGCCGTGCGCCAGGAGGAGTTGCAGGCTGCGCTGCAAGCGATGGAAGCGCCCGTGCGCCGGGCGCGAGAGGCGGGCGATGCCTCCTGAGAGGCCCCTGGTTCGCGCCAGCGAGGTCGGGCAATACGCTTTCTGCGCCCGCGCCTGGTGGCTGGGGCAGGTAAAAGGCGTGCCCAGCGCGCATCAACGGGAGATGGCCGCCGGTAGAAGCCTCCACCTGAGCCACGGACGCACCGTCGCCGCGGCCCGCCGCTGGCGCACTGTGGCCTGGGCACTGTCGTTGGCCGTGGCTGCCCTGGGTATTCTGCTAATCTGGCTATTACTGCAAGGGTAACGAATGACTGCTCTCCTACGTCGTCTCACCGTTCTTGCGTTGATCGTGTTGGTCATCCTGGGAACCTGGTTCGTCTTGGGCATGCTCCCTGCCGGGCGTGACGCGGCTCGCTCGCCGCAGACGCCAAAGCCCGCAGCCTGGATGCCGACGGCGACGGCCACAAAGCCACCACCCACGCCGCGGCCTACGGCTACACCCTGGCCCACAGCCATCCCGCCGACGGCGACCCCCTCTCCATCGCCGACGCCTGCGCCGCCCACGCCGACCACCGCACCATCTCCTTCGCCAACACCTGTGCCGACCTTATCGCCAGAATTGGTTACGGTGGCCCGCGCGAACGGTTTTGACCCCGCAGGCGATTTCATCGTCATCAACCAGAACACGCAACTTATGCACGTGGTCAAGAGGGGCATTGAAATACGCACCGTGCCGGTTAGCACTGGCGACCCCGACCAGGGTTACGAAACGCCTGCCTGGAGCGGCAAGGTGGGCCGCTATTGGGGCACATTCCTGGGTCTAGGCGGCGTGTGGGCCGACAACGGCTGGTGGCTCTTCAAGGCTCCGGGCGGCAACATCCTCATTCACGGCCTTCCCTACCTCCTGAAAGACGGCGTGAAAGAATACGAAGACGCGGAGGCTCTGGGGCTTT
The DNA here is from genome assembly GCA_020853075.1 of Anaerolineae bacterium. GTDB lineage: Bacteria > Chloroflexota > Anaerolineae > JADYZS01 > JADYZS01 > JADYZS01. The sequence goes on from JADYZS010000524.1 coordinate 1,419, forward strand.
ATCCCGCCTCCCACGGCTGCATCCGGCTCCACGTCCAGGATGCCGAGTGGTTCACCAGGCTTCAGCCGGAAGGGATGCCCATTGTGATTCTCCCCTACACTGGCGGTTCCTCGCGGGAAGGGTGATGAGTCGTAATTCAGCGGATAGATCTAACGCAGAAGTGGCTATCCGCTAGTCCGCTATGCCGTAGGTAATCCGCTGACTGACACCTCATCGTTTCTAGCAATGCCTTATCCCCTACTGATTCTTTTCCTGCTTCTCCTCGTCGCGGCACTCCTCGCCTGGTGGCTGGCCGCGCGGGCGCAGCGCGCCAGCGGCCTCCCTGCCGGGGAAGTCATCTATGCCGACACGGGCGCGTGGGAAAAGGTGGAAAAGCCGCTGGTGGATCGGGAGCACGGCTTGGTGGGGAGGCCCGATTACCTGGTGCGCACGAGGGCGGGGATTATCCCGGTGGAGGTGAAGTCGGGGGCGAGGCCGGCAACGCCATACGCGTCGCATCTGCTACAACTGGCCGCATATTGCCTGCTGGTGGAGGCGACGAGCGGGCGCGCGCCGCGCTGGGGCTACCTGCACTACGACGATGCAACGCTGCGCATCCCTTACACGAGCGCGCTGCGCGCCCAACTCCTGGACGTGCTGGAATCTATCCGTGCGGATCGTCAGGCGCAAGAGGTAGATCGCTCTCACGACGACCCGGCGCGCTGTCGCGGCTGTGGCTTCCGCCACGCCTGCAACCAGCGGCTCCCTTGAATCCCCAGACTACGGCAGGTACCGCCGCGTGAGGTTGCCGAAACCGGCCGCGCCGTACCGCTGGAACGCCTCGGCGTAGCGCACCCCCGCCTGGATGCCGCGATAGCGTGTCGCCGTCTCTATCTGCTCCAATGCATCTATATTGAAATACTTCTTGAGGAAGGCCAACTGGCTGCGGAAGCACCGCATCATCGCCAGTTTTGTCTCAAGGGTCTCGCTTATGTCAACATATTCTTCCGGCTCAAAGTAGCGGCCGTTGGCCGTGTCCATGAAATAGACGGCGGGGTTGTTGGTAATCGCCGCGCTGCCCGTCTCAATCTGCGGGATGCCGGCATGGGGGCCGGCCCACCGGATCAACTCGCTGACGTGGTGATGGTCAAGGTGGTAGTCTGTGGGCGCGTGGGTGACGATGGCATCGGGCCGCACCTGCCGGATCAATTCCACCACCTTCAGTTGCTGGGCCGGATCTGTGGAGTTGACGCCGCCGTCGGGGAAGCGCAGCATCCTGTATTCCGCGCCGATGAGGGCAGCCGATTCCGCCGCCTCGGCATGGCGCACGCGGGAACACTCCGCGCGCGAGAGTTCATAGCTCCCCAACTCGCAGATCGTCGCCGTTGCCATGACCAGATGATGTCCTGCTTTCGCCCAGCGCGCCAGCGTCCCCGCGCAGAGGAGTTCCAGGTCGTCCGCATGCGCGCCGAGAGCCAGGATACGTAGTCTCGATTCGGCCATCTGATCCTTCCCTCTATCTTTATGAACTGCTAATCGTACCG
>JADYZS010000525.1 GCA_020853075.1 Anaerolineae bacterium
AGAGGGGGCATGAAATGTTAGGAACCCAACGATTATCTCCGAGTTTGCCACCACAGCCACGACGCGTCCCTGGGGCGCGGCCGCGATCTCAACCAGGGCACGGTGCTGTCTCTCAGGATGGTGATGCCAGAAGAAACCGAGCCCCGCGTCCATCTTCAGTGAGCGTAACTGGCCGGGCTTAGCCCAGGCGATGATGGCAACCGGCCCCTCGCTGGTCCAGATCTCCTTATCGCGTGCGCTGTCTGCCTTAGACATTTCTCCCTGCTTGTGCCCTTGTGCAGCACTATTGTAGCACGCTTGCCACGCAATGTTTATGACGCGAGTCATGCTAGAGTCAACAAACAATAACGCCATGACCCCCAGGTGATGGGGGGCATGGCGTTATCAGACGGCTACCGTAGCACTATTGGCTCAGGTAGTAGGTCATCCGCTGCAAATGCACGACCGGGTCTATGTGTTGCACCTTGATGCCGCTGGGAACGGTCAAGGTAATCGGAGCGTAGTTCAAGATGGCCTTGATGCCGGCGTCCACCAAGGCGCGGGCTACGTCCTGGGCAGAATTCACGGGTACGGCGATGATGGCGATCTTGATGCCCTGCGAGCGCACCGTCTCACCGAGTTTCGCGACGTCCTGGATCTCCTGGTTGCCCAGGGTCTGGCCTATCTTCTCCGGATCGTTGTCAAAGACCGCTGCGATGTTGAAGCCTCGGCCTGTGAAACCGGCATAGCGAGCCAGGGCGTGGCCCAGGTCACCCGCTCCTATCAGGACGACGTCCCACAGGTGCTCAACACGCAAGATGTCTCGCAGTTGCTGTCGCAGGTAGTTGATGTCGTAGCCGGTTCCCTGTTTGCCGAATTCTCCGAAATGGGAGAGGTCCTTGCGGATCTGTGCCGAGCTAATCCCAAGGCGGTCGCCCAACTCCTGAGACGAGGTAATCTCTCGTCCTTCCGCGGTCAGGAAATTGAGGGCGCGTAGATAGAGGGGCAAGCGTCCGATTACGATGTCCGGGATAGATTTGGGAGCCATGGGCAGCACCTCCGTGGTATCTTCAGATGCACAAGTATTGTGTACCCCTTGTGAAGCACCGTACGATAGTATATCATGTACTCCAAAATTGTGCAACTTTTGTGCTGCCCGTGTTTGGTAAAACGAGGATACCCGCGCCAGCGGACTGGCGCGGGTATATCACGTAGCGGGGGCCATCGTCGTTTACGGGCGTTGCTGGTTTATCCTATTGAATGTGCTCTACCTTAACCCACTGGCCTGACTCAGCGGAGCGCAGGGTGGCATCCAGCACCGCATTTACCTGAGCACCTTCCCGGAAGTCGGGATCGGGGCTCTTGCCCGCGGCCATGCCGCGCAAGAAATCTACGAAGGCGTGGGCGAAGGCGTGTTCGTAGCCCAGGCCGTGGCCCGGCGGCCACCAGGCGCTGACGAAATCGTGGGCCCCTTCAGTAGCCTGAATCACACGCCAGCCCTGACGATCCTTCGGATCATCACCAGAGAAGAACTCCAGTTCGTTCATGCGCTCAAAGTTGAACGCAATACTGCCGCGCGAACCGTTGATCTCAAAACGGTTGTAGTTGAGACGTCCTAAGGCGAAGCGGGTGGCCTCAAAGGTGCCGATGGCTTCTCCCTCAAAGCGGGCCAGGATCAGCGCGGCGTCGTCCACCGTGACCTTGCCCATCTCTCTGCCTGCCGTGGCGGTGAGGCCGGTAGTCGCTGTGGGCAGAGGTCGCTCTTTGATGAAGGTCTTGGTCAGCGCGGTCAAGTCGGTCACTTCGCCGACGAGGTAGCGAGCCAAATCAATGCTGTGAGCCCCGATATCGCCCAAGGCACCACTCCCCGCCGCTTCCTTGCGTAGCCGCCAAACCAACGCGAAGTTGGGATCTACGATCCAGTCCTGGAGATAGGTTCCGCGATAATGGCGTATCGTGCCGAGTGCACCCTCACTTATGAGCCGCTTTGCCAGGCGCACCGCGGGCACACGGCGGTAGTTGAAGTTGCAAAGGTTAACGACCCCCGCTTTCTTCACCGCGGCCCACATCTCTTTGGCCTCTACCAGGGTGTTAGCCAACGGCTTCTCACAGATCACGTGCTTGCCGGCCTTTGCTGCGGCGACGGCAATGTCGCGGTGTGAATCGCCGGGGGTCACGATGTCCACGACGTCAATATCGCGCCGGTTCACCACTTCCTGCCAGTCGGTCGCCACCTCTTCCCAGCCGAAGCGTTCGGCCACTTGCTGCGTGGCAGCCCGGTCGCGCCCGCAGAGGACCTTCAGAGCAGGCCGGTAGGGCAAATCAAAGAAAGCAGCAGCCTGACGAAGCCCGTTGGAGTGGGCTCTGCCCATGAACTTGTACCCGATGAGGGCTACGTTCACTGTGCGCATTGCGTCGCCTCCTTGCTTTATAGATGCTTGGGTTGGAGAACAACCACAGCGTCAGAGAAGTGGTTGTGCGTCTATTGTAATGGCGAATGTGCATCTTGACAAATCTTTTTTGGTGCAGAGCCTCGCGGTAGGCAGCACTATGGGCCGCCAGTCTCTTGCAGCGCAGCCACGATTTCGGTTCGTGTCCGATCATCCGTCTCGCGGCTCAGGGCGTGTTCCAGGTATCTGCGGGCACGCTGGCGCTCTTCTGTATGTCCCAGCGCCCAGGCCGCGTGTCCGCGCACCAGCGGCTCTGGATCGCGCAGCGCATCTGCCAGGGCGGGCACAGCCTCACTGGAGCCCCAATTGCCGAGCGCGACGCAGACGTTTCGCAGGAAGCCCCGCCGCTTTGCGCGCAAGATGGGGCTGCTTCGGAACCGTTGCCGGAACATCTCCGGCGTCAGGCGAATGAGGTCAAGGAGGCGCGGCGCACCTGATGCGATGGCCGCGTCCAGTGCTAACGGATGTCGCGGTTTGGCAAACCGCTGGTTCCAGGGGCAGACATCCTGGCACAGATCGCAGCCGAAGACCCAGTTGCCCAGGAGAGGGCGCAACTCAATGGGAATAGGGCCCTTCAGTTCAATGGTCAAGTAGGAGATGCAACGGCGTGCGTCCAGTACGTAGGGCGAGACGAAAGCACGGGTTGGGCAGATTTCCAGGCAACGGGTACAGCGCCCGCAAGTCCCTGCTGCTTCTCTGTGGCGTGATGAGAAATCCGGCGTTTCTGCTTCTACAACAAAGGGTTCCAGATCAACGTCCAACAGCAGTTCCGCCAGAAAGAGCCAGGAGCCCAACCGCGGCCGGATGAAGCACGTATTCGTACCGATGAAGCCCAGACCCGCAGCCGCCGCCCAATCTCGCTCCAGCACCGGGCCGGTATCCACGTATGCACGCGCGGCAGCGACTCCTCCGCTCTCCCGCCGCACGAAGTCGGTCAATTCTGCCAGGAGTGGTCGCAGTATCTCGTGGTAGTCGTATCCCCAGGCATAACTGGCGATGCGCCCGCGCGCAGGATCCCGGCGTACCTCCTCCGGTAACTCGCGCAGATGATAGCTCCACCCCAGAACCAGGATAGAACGTACGCCGGGGAACACCAGACGTGCATCACGCCGCTTCTCCGCCGTGCGGCTCATGTAGGCCAGCTCGCCGGCGTGGCCGTTCGCCAGCCAGTCGCTGAACTCACCCGCGTGGGGCGCGAGCCCGGCAGGCACGACGCCCGCGATGTCAAATCCTAACTCACGTGCCTTCTCAATAAGTCGCGCTGCAAAAGCCTGATTCATCACACTCTACAGCGGCTCAAACCGCGCCTGGAAAAAGCGCAGGTACTTTGGCTCATAGATCATCTTGAGCCCACGGGCCTCTGCCCGGCGTTGATAGACTGCCTCCACCGCCTCTGCCGTCACGTCCATGTGAGCCTGGGTATAAACCCGGCGTGGGATGGTGAGCCGCACCAGTTCCAGTTTGGGGTAGCGGTGCTGTCCCGTCTTGGGATCGCGCCCTGCGCTCACAACCCCTCGTTCCATGGCACGAATTCCCGAGTCCACGTAGAGTTCTGCGGCCAGTGTCTGGGCCGGAAAATGATCCTGGGGCATGTCTGGATAGAAACGGCGAGCGTCCAGGAAGATGGCGTGGCCGCCAATAGGAACGACAATAGGAACGCCCCACTCTACCAGGAGTTCGCCCAGGTACTCTACCTGGCCGATACGGGCGCGCATGTGGTCATCTTGCACCGATTCTTCAATGCCGCGCGCCATCGCTTCCATGTCTCGCCCAGCCATGCCGCCGTAGGTGTGGAGGCCCTCAAAGACGACCACCAGATTGCGGGCTTCCTCGTACAGGTCATAATCGTTCAAGGCAAGCCAGCCGCCGATGTTGACCAGCGCATCTTTCTTCCCGCTCATGGTGCAGCCATCTGTGTAACTGCACAGTTCTCTTAAGATATTGGCGACGCTCTTACCGGCGTAGCCCTCCTCATGGATCTTGATGAACCAGGCGTTCTCCGCGGCTCTCGTCGCGTCCAGAATGATGTGGACACCATGACGGTTGCAAAGGGCGCGCACGTCGCGCATGTTCTGCATAGAGATAGGTTGCCCGCCCGCCATGTTCACCGTCGCGGCCACGCTCACGTAAGGAATCTTCTCTGCGCCTACCCGCTTGATGAGGTCTTCCAGTTTTTGTAGATCAACGTTCCCCTTGAAAGGATGGAGGCTCTGGGAATCGTGGGCTTCGTCTATGATGACGTCCACAAAGGTGCCGCCTGCCATTTCCTGGTGCATACGGGTGGTCGTGAAGTACATGTTGCCAGGGATGTAATCGCCGGGCTTGATCAGGACGCGGGAGATGATGTGTTCTGCACCCCGGCCCTGGTGGCTGGGAACCAGATATTTGTAGCCGTAATACTTCTGGACGGCGGCTTCCAGGTTGTAGAAGTTGCGCGAACCGGCGTAGGCCTCGTCGCCCAGCATCATGCCGGCCCACTGGTAATCGGACATGGCGTTCGTGCCGGAGTCGGTCAGGAGGTCAATATAGACATCCTCCGAACGTAGGAGAAAGGTGTTGTATCCCGCCTCGGCGATGGCGCGTTCGCGCTGCTCGCGCGTCGTCACCTTCAGCGGTTCTACGACCTTGACTTTCCAGGGCTCGGCCCAACTGCGGCGGCCACGCTGCTTGCCGGTTGTTAAGGTAGTGTTTGGCATCGTTGTATCTCCTGGGAATGTACCTGAGCCTTAAAGATCTTGCAGACCTTTAGAGTTTTGTAACGACACGCGGTTGACATAGGGTGCAGGTTGTGGCATAATCAACTCACGGGCAGAGTACGAGGTCACAGTAGCGATAAAGGAGTCGCGCGATGTCGGTCGGGCCGGAGTCGCAGGGCCGGGCCAGCAAGGCCGGTGTCTGGGCTCTCGCGATGGAATTGTTCCAGCGCGGCTACCAGCGCCAGATGGATGGCGACTGGGCGGATGCCATCGCCTACTACAAGCGATCTATCTCCACCTATCCGACGGCAGAGGCCCACACCTTCCTCGGTTGGGTTTATAGTTTCATGGGCCTTTACGACGAGGCCATGGCTGAATGTCGCCGCGCGATCAAGGTGGACCCCGGTCTGGGGAATCCCTACAACGACATGGGAGCCTACCTGATTGAGCAAGGACGCCACGACGAGGCACTCCCCTGGTTGGAAGAGGCTATCCGCGCTCCCCGCTACGAAGCTCGCTGTTATCCCCACTACAACATGGGGCGTATTTACGAGCACAAGGGGGCCTGGCCGCAGGCCATCGCTTGCTACCGGCGGGCCCTGGCCGAAAACCCCGATTACGAACTGGCGCGCACTGCCTGGATGCGTCTGCAAGCCCGACTGAACTAGCACCCAGATAACCTGGCGGCCATTATACGCCCGCTATCTTCCTCCGTCAAACTTCCTCTACGCACCTATCGGTCCTCCCCATTCAACCACTCACCGGATCTTAAGTTTGCTTTCGCTCCTCGTCATGGCTCACCGGGAAAACAAGATGGCCCCGGCGCGAGGCCGGAGCCATCTCGCAGCCATCTATCTGACTCGCGCTAAGTGTCGCCCTTTAGCCTCGTTTCACGATAACCGGCAAACGCACGGTGGAGAAGCCGGGCACGCCG
>JADYZS010000526.1 GCA_020853075.1 Anaerolineae bacterium
CGAACTGACGCAGGTGGATTCGGTGGTCGGCGCGTTCATGTTGGTGCGGAGCGAGGCGGTGCGCCAGGCGGGGTTGCTGGACGAGTCTTTCTTCATGTATGGCGAGGATCTGGACTGGGCTTTTCGCATCAAGCAATTCGGCTGGCAGGTGTGGTATAATCCTGCTATCACGGTGCTGCACGTGAAAGAAGCGGCCAGCCGTCGCAGCCGGCGGGCGCGCATAGAATTCTATCGGGCTATGGCTATCTTCTACCGCAAGCACTACGAAGCAGAAACACCGCGCTGGCTCCACTACCTCATCCTGGGGGGCATCTCGTTGCGCAGCGGTTGGGAACTTGCCCTGCGTCCGTTCCGGCGGACTCCCCCACCGGTAGGATTGCACCCCGTAGCGGGAAACGGAAAAGAGCCAGCGGAGTCGCGTGAGGTGTCAGCATGAAGCGTACCCGCCTCCTCTTTAGCCTCTCCCTGGTTGCCGTTGACCTGGGCATGGCCGCGCTCGCTTTCTGGTTGGCCTATCGCTTGCGCCTGCTCACCGATCACGAAGAGATTGACAGATTTTTTAAGTATCTGCCGATGCTGGTCATCCACATCCTCAGCATCTTCACCGTCCTGTTCTTCAACCGTATGTACCATCGCAAGCGGGCGCTGTCGCACATAGATGAGTTCTATGCCATCGTCGGCACCGTCTCCGTGGGAACCGTCACCGCCATCGCCTTTATCTCTTTCCTGTTCAAGAACACGCTGGACTACCATCGTCTGATGATGGTCTATGCCTGGCTTCTGAGTATCGCCCTCATTACCTTAGGGCGCATTATCCACGCGCGCGTTCAGTGGTGGCTGCAAGGGAGAGGGATCGGCGAAGAAAAGGTCCTTATCGTGGGCACCGGCGAAGTGGGACAGATGATCCTGCAAAAGATCCACCACTCGCCGGGGCTGGGCTATAAGGTTTGCGGCTTCGTGGACATGAACGGGGGCCCATCGTCTGTCTTAGGGACGCCGGTGTTGGGCAAGGCAGAGCAACTTCCCGCGATCATTGAGAAAGAGGGAATCGCCGAGGTCATCGTCGCCCTGCCGGAGGGGTCGCATCAGGACATTTTGAACCTGATCTCCATGTGCGAACGAGGCAAAGTCGGCATCAAGGTTTTCCCCGACGTCTTCCAGATCATGGCGAAAGAAGTGAGCATCGGCGACCTGGGCGGATTGCCGCTGTTGACCGTGCGCGACATCGCCTTGCGCGGCTGGAAGTTGACGCTGAAACGTGGCATTGACATTATCGTGAGTGCCGTCAGCCTCGTCCTCCTCTCGCCTTTGATGCTCCTGACAGCCCTCTTGATCAAACTGGATTCCCCCGGCCCCGTCTTCTTTGTGCAAGAACGCATGGGGATGGACGCGAAGCGGTTTCTCATCTACAAATTCCGTTCCATGCGCCAGGATGCTGAAGCCAATGGCCCTGGCTGGACAAAACCCAACGACCCACGACGCACCCGCCTGGGCACGATCCTGCGCCGGCTCAACATTGACGAACTGCCCCAACTCATCAATGTTCTTTTAGGCGATATGAGCATGGTGGGGCCGCGCCCGGAACAGCCGGCCTACGTGGAGCAATTCCGCCGGAGCATCCCTCGCTACATGGATCGCCACCGGGAGAAGGCCGGCATCACCGGCTGGGCGCAGGTGAACGGCCTGCGGGGCGACACCTCCATCGCCGAGCGCACGAAATACGACCTCTGGTACATTGAGAACTGGTCTGTCTTCCTGGACCTGAAAATCCTCGTGCGCACCATCTTGCGAGCCTTCGGCGACCGAAACGCGTATTAGAAACCTACCTACTTCCCCAACCGCTTCTTAAACTCCGCCGTTAGCGCGGGAACCACCTCAAAGATGTCGCCCACAATGCCGTATTTGGCGACTTTGAAGATCGGCGCGTCCGCGTCCTTGTTGATGGCGACGATGACCTTCGCGCTCCCCATCCCCGCCAGGTGCTGCACCGCGCCGGAGATGCCGCAGGCGATGTAGAGGTCAGGCCGCACCGTGCGCCCGGTCTGGCCGACCTGGTACGCATAAGGAATCCAGCCCGCGTCCACTGCGGCGCGCGACGCGCCCAACGCGCCGCCCAGCACTTCGGCCAATTCTCGCACCAGCGCAAAGCCCTCCGGCCCGCGCACGGCGCGCCCGCCCGACACGACGATGCGCGCGTCGGCCAGGCTCACCTTGCCCTCCTCGGCCTGGAACTCCAACACCTTCACGCCGATCTGATCCTCCGGCAGGGCTGCGGGGACGCGCACGATCTCGCTGGGGCGGTTGGCATCGGCCTCTGCTGCCGGGAAGGCCCGCGCCCGCAGGGTCGCCATTTGGGGCCGCTTTTCGGAGAAGGTGATGGTCGCCAGAAGGTTGCCCGCGTACACGGGACGCGTGGCGTGGAGCGCGCCGCTGCCATCCACCGAGAGATCAAGACAATCGGCGGCGAGGCCGGTGTCCAATTCAGCGGCCAAAGCAGCAGCCAGGTCACGCCCGCGCGCCGTCGCGCCGATGAGGAAGGCGTCGGGCTTTGCCTGAGCGACGATGCTCTTTAGCGTCGCCACGTAAGGGTCGGTGCGGTAGGCGGCCAGCGTCGGATCGTCGGCCAGATAGACCGTATCTGCGCCGCGGGCGATGGCTTCCTGCGCCACCTTCTCCACCCCGCTCCCCAGGATGGCGGCGACGACCTTTCCCCCTAGATGACGTGCCGCGCCCAGCGCTTCCCAGGAGATCGCCCGCGCCACACCGCGAAATTGCTCAAGCCAGACGAGTGTGTTCATGTATTTTTCTCCGGCCCTCACCCTCCCCTTCGCCCCGTACGGCGAGTACGCCCACGGGGCTTCCCCTTCCCTCTCCCAACTTTGGGAGAGGGAAGGGGCCAGGGGAAGGGTGAGGGCTTTCTATCGGTTAAATAACCTTCTCTGCTAAAAGCCGGTCGGCCAGTTTCGCGGCCTTTTCCGCCGCCGTCGCGCCCTGGATGATCTCGCATTGGGTCGCACGCGCGGGCGGCTTCCGTAAATCAGACCAGCGGGTGGCCGAACCCTGTCGCCCCACGCGCGCGGGGTCAAGCCCCAGTTCCTTGATTCCCCAGACCGGAGGCTGGAGTTTGGCTGCCTTGCGAATCAAGAGGAAGGCGGGGTAGCGCGGCTCGTTGATCTCCTTGACGACGGAGAGGAGCGCGGGGAGCGGGGCCAGCGTCACTTCGCGGCCTTCCTCCAGCAGCCGTTCCACGGTGATGTTCCTGGCCGTGGGATCCAGCGCGCGTATCTTGGCAACGAAGGTGAGTTGCGGGACGTGCAGATGGCGGGCGATGCCGGGGGCTACCTGGCCGCTGTCGCCATCCACCGACTGTTTGCCGCAGAGGATCAGATCGTACACGCCAAGTTTGCGGATGGCACCGGCCAGGATGTAAGCCGTCGCGCCCGCGTCGGAGCCGGCAAAGGCAGGGTCATCCAGCAGGATCGCGTCGTCTGCGCCCATGCTGGCGGCCTTGCGCAAGGCTTCTACGGCGCGCTCTGGCCCCATGGTCAGCACGGTCACCTTGCCGCCGTGCTTCTCTTTGAGGCGCAGCGCCTCTTCTAGCGCGTATTCGTCCCAGGGGTTGACGACGCGGGTCACGCCCTCGTCGCCCGCCATCGCTTTAGCGGGGTCTATCTTGGGGAGTTCCGCCGTATCGGGAACCTGTTTGATGCAGACGACGATGTTTAGTGCCATGCGACCTCCTTGTCGTAGGGTGAGAATGAGCACCTATTGTTTGCTCAACTCGTAGGTATAAGGGAACCAGGGCAATATCGGTCACAAAAAGGCTCCGCGCCTCCAGTTTATCACACTCTACCAACTACGCAACTGCGCGTGCCAGCCTCCAACCCTGAAAAAGCAACGGGCTCCCACGCTCATCTGTGGGAGCCCATCTTTGCTGAGTAACAGGAAACCGGGTTGCTACCTTTCGCCCCACGCGCGCCGCAGCAGCCGCAGCCAGTTCCCGTGCATGATGGCGGCCACGTCGTCCTCGGCGTAGCCGCGGCCCCGCAGGATACCGGGGATCTTCTGCACATCGGCGATGGTCTCCAGGTCGTGGGGCGATTGCTCGTAGCCGTAGCCGCCGTCCAGGTCGGTCCCCAGCGCGGCGTGGCGGACGTCGCCCGCGATCTGGCAGACGTGGTCTATATGGTCGGCCACCGTCGCCAGCGAGACGACGCGGTTAGAGGTCTCTCCCTTGATCCAGCCCGGATAGAGCATCCAGGCATCGCAGACCGCGCCGGTGACGCCGTCGCGCGCGACGAGGGCGCGGATCATCTCGTCGGAGAGTTGGCGGTCACCGGGAACTAGCGCGCGGCAGTTGGAGTGGCTGGCAAGGATCACGCCGGGAAAGAGGTCTAGCGCCTGGAAGAAAGCCTCCTCCGCCAGATGGCTCACGTCCAGGATCATCCCGACCTCAGCCATGGCGGCCAGGAGGTCGCGCCCTTCAGCGGTCAGCGGCCCCGGGCTGCGCGTGCCGTGCGCGTAGCGCCCGGGGCCATACCAGGCAGGCCCGATGGCCCGCAGCCCGCGCTCCCACCAGAGGCCCAGGTCGCCCGGCGAGACGATGGGATCGGCCCCTTCCATGCTGAGGACGAGACCGGGCAGGCGTTGGCCTCCCGGTTTCGTCCACTCCGCCCAGTGCGACTCTAACGCGGCCCGGTCGCCGATGAGACGGATTTGCCCAGCCTCGCTCAGCCGCCGGTAGTAGGCGAGTTGCGCCAGCGTGATGGCTTCGGCCTCTTGCGGCGTACGGAAGCCGGGGACGACGTCGGCCATGGGGCCGCGCGGCGGTAGGGCCAGGAGCGTTGCCACGGATACCGCCACCTCGCCTGCTACCAGGTCGGGCAAGCCGACGGTGGCCTGTCCGACCGGGGAAGGCTGGCCCGCCTCGTAACGGCGAATCTCGCGGGCGCTCCGCGTCAGATCGCGACCGAAGGTAGTGGCATTGAAGGCAAGGTCAAGATGGGCGTCTATGGTGAGCATGGAGTGCGTCTAGCCTCTGGGTAGGATCAGACTTGTGACACAGTTCGCCCCTCACCCTTCCCTCTCCCCGGTGGGGAGAGGATTGAGGAACGCGCCTCTCTCTCCCCGGTGGGGAGAGGACTGAGGAACGCACCTCTCTCTCCGGTGGGGAGAGGGCTGGGGTGAGGGGGGACAATGCTCCTTCTGTTGGCTCCTCTCTCTACACCCGGTTCCTCTCGGCCACCTCGCGCACCATGCGCGCCACGATCTCGCAATGCTCCGGCTGGTACTTGTCGCTGAAGGTGGCCCAGCGGATGAAGTTTTCCAGGAACGCTTGCGCGTTGGGGCAGTTGTCGCCGCTGTAATGATACTCGCGCGAGGCGGGCGGCATGGAGAAAGGATAGGTCTTGCTGGCGGCCTGCCGCTGCAAGAAGAGCATCGCTGCCGGCATCAAATAATACTTGCCCTGCCCCGCGCCGGGGAGCCCCGCGTCGGATAACTGCCTGGCAAACTCCTCCCCGCCGCACTTGAACGCCTTGGGGTCTATGCTGAAGCCTGCCATCCAGCAGGAGAAGACGTTCATGTAGTGCGGGATGGGGAGCGGGATAATGCCCGGAATGTCGCCGAGCATGGCATACAGCAGGCGAATCATCTTGTCGCGGTGCGCCACCTGTCCCTGGATGATCTCCAACTGCGCCAGGCAGATGGCCGCCGTGCATTGCGGCATCCGCAGGGCGTAGCCACATTCGGCGTGGGCGCGCCCGAAGTGGGGGATCATCTGCGCGCCGCGGCTCTGCCCGATGAAGCGCATCCGCTCGGCCAGGTTATCGTCGTTGGTGATGATGCAGCCGCCGACGTCAGAGCCCATCGTTTTCTCGGAGTCAAAGGAGTAGCCCGCGGCATAGGCCAGGGAACCCGCCTTGCGCCCTTTGTACTCGCCGAAGACCGCCTGGCACACGTCCTCATAGACGATGAGGTTGTGCTTCTTCGCCAGGGCGTTGATGGGGTCCATGTCGCAGATGATGCCGGTCTTGTGGACGACGAGGATGGCGCGCGTACGGTCGGTGATGCACGGCTCTATGGTGCGCGCGCTCATGTTCACGGTGCCCGGCTCCGTATCCGGGAAGACAGGGATGTAGTTCTCGCGGCAGAGCCCTTGCAGCGTGCCGAAGTCGGTGATGGGGCTGACGATGATCTCGTCGCCCGGCTCAAAGGGGAACGACGCGGCGAGGACCGCCAGCGCGGGCGTGCAGCCGGGCGTCGCGATACAGTGTTTGATGCCCATCGCCTCGGCGAAGGCCTTCTCAAACCGCTCCACCATGTCGCTGGTCAGGCCGCTCTCCACGACCTCCTGCACATACTTGAGCGCGTTCGGCCCCATGATGCGGGGATACGAGTTGGGGACTGCGCCTTGCAGCCCCGCCAGCGCTGCCGCGCCGTATTTGGCGCGGACGATGCCGTCCATGACGTAGTCTTTCTTCTGCGTTGCCATTGGATATTCCTCCATTTGCTTGATACAATGGTTGGTGTGGTTCTGCTGGCCCTCACCCACCCCTACCCCGCATGGCGAGTCCCCTCAGTCGGGGATGGTATACGCCCGCGGGGCTTCCCCGCATGGCGAGTCCCCTCAGTCGGGGATGGTATACGCCCGCGGGGCTTCCCCTCCCTCTCCCATATTGGGGAGAGGGAGGGGAGAAGGGGAGGGTGAGGGCTTGTCGCCTATGCTCTACCGCCTCCCACCGGCCAACGCCGCCTCGCGCGTGGCTTCCTCCTTGCCTGCGGGCCGGAAGACCGGCAGCACCTCGGCACTCTGGCGCAGGATACCGATCTTCAGGCCCGGTTCCTGAGCCAACCGCTCCCGCAGGTAACGGTTCAGGTCGCCCGGCTTAACGTGCTTGCAGCCCAGGCGCGCGGCCAGCGCCGGGCTGAGCCCTTCCGTCGCCAATGTGATGGACATCTTCTCCCGCAGGTCGTTGAGGACAATCGCCTCTGCGCCCGTCAGGGGATCGGGAATCTTGTGGCGGGCCAGCATCTCCCAGATTTGAGCACTCGGCATACTGGTATAGTCGGCCAGTTCGGGGTGCGCCGGGCTGACCCCCTCGTAGCAGGCCGAGACCAGGACGATCTCGCCGCCGTGGCGCGTGCAGAGTTCGGCAGCGAAGATGCCCTTGTCGGCCTGGAAGAAGTCGTAATCAACCGGCGCGGTGCTGCTCAGGGTCAGGTCGGCCATCTCTGCGAAGGGCGCGCCGGAGACATCTTCCGCGCGCTTCACCGCGGCCCGGTGAGCCGTGATGAAGTGTCCGGCGAAGGCACTGACCAGTTGTTCGTGGCGGTTCAGCACCACCTGGAGGACAAAGTTCAGCCCGATCACCCCGGCGAACTCCTCCATCTCACGCCGCATCTCGGTGTCAATCTTGCCGAGCGCGGGGCCGCGCGAGCCGAGGAGGTGCATGTGGGCCACGGTCTCCTCACCGCCGACGCCCGGCAGGACGATCTTGGCCCCCGCCGCCCAGCCTGCCGGGTGGTGCGGGATCACCATGCCGACGCCGATACGAAAGTCGGCCTCCACCACCTGGCGATTCACGATGACGCGCGTCCCGCGCTTGGTCGTGCCGTAGTCCACCAGGTTATCCAGGTCTTTGTAGTTGTGGCACGTCACCGGCACGCGCGAGAGCACCGGCTCCCCGTACTTGGCATCAATCTCCGCTTCGGTCATGGGACGGTGCGTACCGGAGGCAACGATCACCTGGATGTCCTTGTCGGGGATGTTCGCCGCGTTCAGTGCGTCCAGCAGGATCGGTACGAGCATTTTCGTAGGGGTGATGCGAGTATTGTCGTCGGCGATGATCACCACCTTCATCCCGCGCCGCACCATAAGGTCCAGGGCAGGCGTGCCCAGGGGATGTGCCAGGGCCGCCCGCACGGCGGCGCGAGGGTCAGGCGCAGGCTCCGCGTCTGCCGGACTAAGGTCAAAGATGATGTTCTTAGCAGGAATGTCCAGTTTCACTATCTGATTGGCATAAGCCAGTTTTACCATCTCATTACTCCTTACGTTTTACTCTTTAAGGCCCCACGACAGGCACGCATGAACTCCTCCGAATCGCTCGTCCACCCCCATTCGTACTCAAACTTCTGGATCGCCGCCCGGTTCATCGTCCAATCCGCCACCGTCGCCGGAAACTCGTGGGCCGTGGTACAATCCCGCAGCACGATGCATCGGTAACCCAGGCCGAACATGTCCCGCACGCCACCCGGGCTGTTGAGGACGCAGACATCAGCCATGAAGCCCGTATAGATCAGCGTGTGAATCCCGTGGCGGCGGCAGAGGTCGTCCAGTTGCTCGGCATAGACGAATACGTAATCACCGGCGACGGGCTTCACTACCTTTGCGATGTCAAACTGCTCCGGGTGGGTCTCCCACACCGCGCCCGGCCAGTCGGGGCCGAACTTCTTGTGCCAGTGATCCCGGAAGTCCAGGGGCTTGATGCAGCCGCGCCGCTCCGGTGGGGCAGGCGGCTTTCGTATGTCGGGGTCATCCCGCACCGCCCGATATTGCGGGTAACGCTCCGCGTAGGAATCTGCCGCCATGTGAAAGACTTTGACACCCGCCGCCCGCGCCGCGGCCAACACAGGCGCGATCTTGCCGCGCATGATCTCGCCCGCGCGCAGTACCCAGTCGGCCATACTGCCGTCGTGCTCTTTGCCCGGCTGGAAAGGGTACGGGCCGTCCGGCGCGCCCAGGTTCCAACCGTGCACCGACACGACGCCGATCTCGCCAACCGAAACCTCGTACGCGGTGTCTATCTGGCCCTCGTAGGAATCCGGGGGATAGCCCATGCCCGGCCCATAGACGTTGCGTACCTGGGTGTGGCGGATGGTGAATGTAAGCACAGGATTTCCTGTCATTTGCACGCTCGTATGAACTTCTCGGAATCGCTCGTCCAGCCCCATTCGTACTCAAACTTCATGATCGCGGCCCGGTTCATCACCCAGTCGCCGACGGTCTCCGGGAACTCGTGCGCGGTGGTGCAATCCTTCAGTACGATGCAGCGATAGCCCAGGTTGAACATATCCTTCACACCGCCCCAGGTATTCAAGAGGCACATGTCGGCCATGAAGCCCATATAGACCAGCGTGTGGATACCGTAGCGGCGGCAGAGGCCGTTCAGTTGAGCAGCATACACCACAACGTGGTCGCCGTCAACCGGCTTGACAGGCTGCGCGATGTCAAACTTGTCGCGGTGCGTCTCCCACACCGGGCCGGGCCAGTCGGGGCCGAATTCCTTGCGCCAATGGAACTCCCAGTCTAGCGGCTTGACGCAGCCCGGCATGGCTGGCGGCTCCGGCGGCTTTTGCAGGTCGGGATCGCCCTTGATGGCAAGATACTGGGGATACCTGTCGGCATAAGTATCTCCCGCCAGGTGAAAGACCTTGGCCCCTGCCTCGCGCGCGGCAGCCAACACAGGCGCGATCTGGCAGCGCATGATCTCGTCCGCGCGTACGACCCATTCAGCGTGGATGCCGTCGTGCTCCTTGCCCGGCTGGATGGGATAGGGGCCTTCCGGCGCGCCGACGTTCCAGCAGTGCACCGAGACGACGCCGACCTCGTTGGCCGGAACCTCAAACTCGGTATCTATGGGGCCTTCGTAGGAATCGGGGGGATAGCCCATGCCAGGGCCGTACAGGTTGCGCACCTGTGCGTGGCGGATGGTGAATTTGAGCGTACGTGGTTCTGTCATTGGACACTCCTTTCGTGTATTCGTGCATCGTTCGTGGATGGCCGCGTTGAAATTAGCTGCCCTCCGTCGCGACTTCCGCTTCAATCTGCCGCGTATATTCTGCCATGTCCACGATGCTGCCTTCCAGGCGCGATTTCTCCGCGGCGAAACACATCAGATGGCTCTCTAACGAAGTGCGGGCCGACGTCAATACATTCGGGTCATTGGTCCGTACGGCGCGCACAAAGGTCCCCATCAGCCCGGTATCGCCGCCACCGTGCCCTCCGGCTACGTGCTGGATCTCTATCTTTTCCTCCGTGTCGCCCAGGTGGTTGTACACCCGCAGTTCTTCGGGCCACTCGCGGCCGCGCAGGGTGCCGCGCGTGCCGTCATAGCGCATGGTGCGCCCGCCGTCGTAGGCGAAGCCGTCCATCGTGAAGGTGACGGTGATGCCGCCCGCGAACTCCATGATCGCCACCTGGTGATCCACCACGTCGTTGTCGCAGCGATAGACGCAGCGGCCATAGGGGCTCGTCTTGAGGGCTTCCAGTTTTTCCTCCGCGCTCAGGTCACGCTGGTCTATCGCCAGGTCGGTGGCAGGCCACCCCGGCCCCATCTTCAGGTAGAAGCGGGGCGCATAGAAGGCGCACGCATCGGCAATGGGGCAGCCGTCGGTGCAGCGGTCAGGTATTTCCGGCCCCACCGATTCACGGCGATAATGGGTCAGCGAGCCGAAGGAGACGATGCGCTCGCAGGGCCGGTCAATGACCCAGCGGAGGAAGTCCATGTCGTGGCACGACTTTGCCAAGATCATCGGGCTGGAACCGGCCAGGTTGCGCCACTTGCCACGGATGAAACTGTGGGCCATGTGCCAATAGACTACGTTCTCCTGGTGATTCACCGTCACCACTTCGCCGATGCGCCCGGAGGCGATGACATTCTTGACCGCCACGTAGAAGGGCGCGTAGCGCATCACGTGACCGATCTGTAAGACGCGGTGGGCGGCTTCTGCCGCCTGCACGATGCGCACGCAATCGTGGGGCGTCGTCGCCATCGGCTTCTCTTGCATCACATGGTAGCCCAGTTGCAGGGCGGGCACGCTGACGGCGACGTGCTGGCGGTCGCCCGTGGTGTTGATGAGCGCGGGCGCTAGTTGGCCGCGAGCAAACAACTCCTTGTGGGATGAGAAGCGATACTTCGGATCAATCTTGTGGAGGAGCGCGAAGCGCTCACACTTCTCGGCGACCGGCTCGGCCACGGCGACGATGCGGATCTCGTCGGGGTGTTGCAGCGCGTAGGCTCCGAAGGTATCAAATCCGCGCCCCCCGGCGCCGACCAGAACGGCCTCAATTGGCTGCGGCATGTTTCTCCCGTCTTACGTTTTACTGCTTGGCAATGCTCGTCATCGCGGCAGCGTCGCGCACCGTGCAGACCCAAACCCGTTCTTTTTTGGATGCCGCGTGCTCCAACAGAGCGGTCAACATGCGGTTCTCCGGGTCGTGCAGATAGTGCGAGATGGGATGCCAACAGGGAACCCACAGCAAGCGGTTCTCGTAAGCATAATCCAGGGCATCCAGGTTCAGAGCGATCCAGCCATCCAACGCGCCTTCGTCTGTCCAGGGCGCGCGCCAGCCTTTCGGCACAGGCTGGTGGCCGCGCTTCCTGCGCCATTCGTCCAACACCGCCTGGTTCACCTCCGGACGCATGTCAAACCACATGCGGTCGGTCCAGCCCTGGATGGGAATCTCAATCAGGCCCTCCGGATAGGCATAAGGCCGGTGGTTCTCCGCCGCGCGCACGGCATAATCGCGGTCGCGAGTGAAAGCATCCTCGTCGTACTCGCCGGTAATCCACTTGAAGCCGTTGCGCAGGACGACCATGCGGTTGGCGTGGGGCAGGTTCAGCCAGCCGTGACTATAGCCGACCGGCCCGCGCAGGACCGTTGAGGTGACACCCAGGCAATCCTTCAACAGCCGGTTGGCGCGCCACAGTTCGTGATCCATGAACTCCGGGCTGTTGACCGCCACCGGCCTGTGGGAGTAGGTGTGGTTATCAATCACGTGGCCTCGGCGCACGATCTCCTGCAGATAGCGGATGTCGGGCTCTTCCAGGCCGTTGCAGACGTAGAAGAAGTGGAGCCGCACACCAAAGCGCTCCGCCGTCTCGCACAGGCGCAGCGTATATTCCTGCACCGCCGGGATGATGCGCCCGTGGTTGACACCGTCGGGCGCATAGCCGCCGCACATCTCCAGGTCGTAACTCAGAGCGACGGCGCAGCGCACGCCTTCTGGCAGTTGTACTTTCACGGGCAACCTTTTGTAATCCATCGTTGTTCCTTTTCTAGGCCCCCACCCCCTGCCCCCTCTCCCAAAGATGGGAGAGGGGAAAAGTCCGTGTGGCTTCCCCTTCCTCTCCCCAACGGGGAGAGGGTAGGCCGCGAAGCGTCCCGTCGCTTGCCTGTCGTCTTGCGCCGCCAGCCGTTCGCCTCGCTTGCACCTAGTCGGCGCAAGCCGACAGGCTGGCCGTGACCGCCGTCCAGGGCACGGCACAGGGGCGCAAGCGGCACCTAGTCG
>JADYZS010000527.1 GCA_020853075.1 Anaerolineae bacterium
CGACTAGGTGCCGCTTGCGCCCCTGTGCCGTGCCCTGGACGGCGGTCACGGCCAGCCTGTCGGCTTGCGCCGACTAGGTGCAAGCGAGGCGAACGGCTGGCGGCGCAAGACGACAGGCAAGCGACGGATAAGCGGATAACGACTGTACACAAGAGAACCATCTGCTAATCCGCTACGCCGAAGGCAATCCGCTGACACGAAGGCATTTGCTGACAACGAACGCGCCTCTAAGGAACGAACTATCGTATGACCGTGGCAAAGGACAACCAACCTAAAACCCTCCTCGCCGTCTTCGCCCACCCCGACGACGAGGCTTTCGGCACCGGAGGCACCCTGGCTCACTACGCTTCCGCGGGCGTGGAGGTGGCGTTGGTCTGTGCCACCCGTGGCGAGGTGGGCGAGATCAGCGACCCCAGCCTGGCGACGCCCGAAACGTTGGGCGACGTGCGCGAGACCGAATTGCGCTGCGCCGCCGAGACGTTGGGGATCAAAGAGGTCATCTTCCTGGGCTACCGGGATTCGGGTATGGCAGGCACACCCGAAAACGACGACCCGCGCGCCTTCATCAACGTCCCCGCCGCAGAGGTGATCCCTCGCCTGGTGGGCGTTATCCGCCGCCTGCGGCCAGAGGTCGTTATCACCTTTGAACCCAACGGCATCTATGGTCACCCCGACCACATCGCCATCCACCGCCATACGCTGGCCGCCTTCCAGGCCGCGTCCGACCCGGCCCGTTATCCCGATCAGGGCGAACCGTGGCAGCCCGCCCGCCTCTTCTACACTGCCCTCCCGCGCTCCTTCTTCGTGACGATGCGCGACCGGCTCCTGGCGGTGGGCGCCGACGCCAACGAGTTCGCCCGCTTTGAGGATTACGGCTGGGCCGACGAAGAGGTGCATGTGACGTTGGACGTGGCGGACGAGATCGCCGACAAATGGACGTCCTTCTTCTGCCACCGCACCCAGTTCGGCCCAGACAACCTCTTCCGGCGTCTGCCCGACGACGAGGTGAAAAGGTTGATGAGTCGTGAGTATTATGCCCTGGCCTGGCCGAAACCGGAACCCGGCTTGCGGTTGGACGACTTGTTCGTAGGATTGTAGAGGAGCGTGATCGGATGACTATCCTGGGCTTGCACCACATTACCCTGGTTTGCTCTGATGCCCAACGCACTGTGAACTTCTACGCAGGCACGTTGGGCTTGCGCCTGATTAAGAAGACGGTGAACTTTGACGACCCGACCAGTTACCATCTTTACTTCGGCGACGAAGTCGGCCATCCCGGATCGGCGGTCACTTTCTTTGAGTGGCCCCACGCGCCCAGGGGGTATCCGGGTGTCGGCGGCACGCACCATTTCGCCCTCTCCGTAGCGGACTATGACGGCCTCCGCAAGTGGAAGCGCCGCCTGACCGACCTGGGTCTGAAGGTGGACGGCCCGCGCGACGAGGGTTATTGCCAATCCATCTCCTTCCGCGACCCCGACGGCGTGATCCTGGAGATCGCGACCCTCGGCCCCGGCTGGGATGGCGCGACAGCACCGGACGGAGCCACTGGCGACCGGGCAGAAACCTGGCCCGAGCCGGTTCCCACCATCACCCCCGACATGGCGCTGGGCCACGGTATGCACCACATCACCGCCATCAGTTCCGACCTCCAACGGACGCACGCCTTCTTCGGCGACCTCCTCGGTATGCGCCGCATCCAGGCGACGTCTCCTGTAGGCGATGGCGGTTCAGCGCACTGGTATTGGGGCGTGGGCGATGGGCGGCCCGGCACTCTCATCACGTACCGGGCGCAAGAGGGCCGCGTGCGCATGGGGAGCGGCCAGACTCACCACTTCGCGCTGGCCGTGCCCGACGAAACAACGCAACTGGCATGGCGAGAGAAACTGATCCGGGCGGGGCTGCGCGTCTCGCCGGCGATGGATCGTGTCTATTTTAAGAGCATCTACACCAACGATCCCGACGGCCACATCGTGGAACTGGCGACCCTCGGCCCCGGCTTCCCCGTGGATGAGGAAGTGAGGGCCCTGGGTAATAGGCTGATGCTCCCGCCCTGGCTGGAGCGGTATCGCGGGGAGATTGAGTCGGCGCTGAAGCCGGTCAGCGTGCCGTCTATCCCATGAACCAACAAACAATTACAGGCCCGCACCAGGGCCAACCCATCCTGACCGCCAGTGAGCCGCTAACCGGCGCCGCGGGCGCGATGGTCCTGCTGCACGGGCGCGGCGCGTCGGCGGCAGACATCCTCACCCTCGCCGCCGAGTTCAACCGGCCCGATTTCGCCTATCTGGCTCCCCAGGCTGCCAATGGCTCCTGGTGGCCGAACCGTTTCCTCGCTCCCACCGCCAGCAACGAGCCGTGGCTTTCCTCCGCCCTCGCCGCCGTCGGCGACGTCCTGGCCCGCGTCACCGGGGCCGGCATCCCCCTATCACGCGTGATTCTCCTGGGTTTCTCCCAGGGCGCGTGCCTGGCCCTGGAGTACGCCGCTCGTAACGGGCAACGCTACGGCGGCGTGGTCGGCTTCAGCGGCGGGCTGGTCGGCGCGGACGGCGAAGCGCGCTACGATAGCGGTTCGCTGGCGGGCACGCCGGTCTTCCTGGGTTGCAGCGACGTGGATTTCCACATCCCCAAGGCGCGCGTCCTTCACGCCGCCGAGACGCTGCGCGCGCTGGGCGGCGACGTGACCACGCGCCTCTACCCCAACATGGGCCACACCATCAACCGGGACGAGGTGGATTTCGTCCGCGGGCTGATGGCTACTCTTGGGCGCTAGTGAACTGGCTGAGGCCCCCATTCTGAGATATGCCCCTCTGACGGCGCGCTCTTGCTTCCTCTCCCATTTCGTGGTAAAGTCTCTGCGAGGGGATTAGGGCAATGAAGCGCAAACTGTGGCCTGGACTCATGCGGCCCTCCACGCGGGCCTTTATCCGCGAGGCGCGGCGCACGCCCGGCTATTCGCTCTTTGACTGGCTGCACGGGCAGGTTTATGCCCGCTGGCCCTACCTGTACATCGGTATCGGCACGGGGGAACACCGGCTGACTCCCGTCGTCAGGTCGGTCCTCCACTGGTGGGGTCGCCTCTTCTCGCCCAAGCCCGCCGCCGAGCCGTCCAGCGTCGCCTTCGCCGATACCTACCACGGCAAGGTGGTCACACCGGAAGCAGCCAAACGGCTGGTGACTGTCCAGAAAGAGATCAGCCTGACGAACCTGGAACAGGTGATTCCCTATGCCCAGGCCCGCGACATCGTGTTGCAGAACCCGGATCACATCGTTGTTCTGGAATGTCCCTGTCGCTCTGCGCGCGCCGATCCCTGCCTCCCTCTTGACGTCTGCCTCATCGTCGGCGAGCCTTTCGCCGGTTTCGTCGCCGAGCACCACCCACGGCGCTCCCGGTGGATCACGCCGGACGAGGCGGTGGAGATATTGCGCGCCGAGCACGGGCGCGGCCACGTGCATCACGCCTTCTTCAAGGACGCGATGCTGGGCCGCTTCTACGCCATCTGCAATTGCTGTGCCTGCTGCTGCGGTGCGATGCAGGCCTGGCGGAACGGCGTCCCCATGCTGGCTTCGTCCGGCTACGTCAGCCGTGTCGCTGAAGACCTCTGCATTGGCTGCGGCACGTGCGGCGACCATTGCCAGTTCGGGGCTGTTGCCCTGCGCGACGGCCTCGCGATAGTGGATACTGCCCTTTGCATGGGGTGCGGCGTGTGCGTGTCGCAATGCTCGTCGGGGGCTCTCTCCCTCGTGCGCGAGGCGAGCAAAGGCGAGCCGTTGGAGATCAACGTATTGATGGCTGGCGCGGGAGACGTTTAGACTTCTGATTTATATGCCAGATCAGCGGCCTCAATCAACGCCAACGCAGACATCCTCCAAGACATCGCAGATACCGGTACGATACCGCTCTGCCGGGCCCGCGAACGTCCGGCGGGCAGGACAGGGGCCGGCTCGCGCCCACCGGACGAGCCGGGGTGGGGCCGGGCTCTCCCTCGGCCTGGCCGTGCTGGGCGTCGCGCTGGTGGCCTTGGCCGGGGTATTATTCCTGTCCGGCGGCCTGATCCTCCCAGGCGTGGAGGTCATGGGCATCGGCCTGGGCGGCAAGACGGCGGCGGCAGCGGCCAGGGCTCTGGAAAGCGAATGGCAAGGGAAGCCCATCGCGTTGGAAGGCGCGGGCACGACCTGGACCGTCTCGCCGGACATGCTGGGCCTCTTCCTGGATTCAGAAGCCACAGTCCGCCGCGCGCGCGAGCAAGGGCGCACGTGGGCAACCCTCAAAGAGATGCTGCGGGCGCGGGGGCGCATCGCCCTCACACCCGTCTGGCGGTTTGAGCGGAGCGCGGCAGCGGCGACGCTGCGCGTCCTGGCGGCGCAAATCCAGGTTCCGGCCCAAAATGCCGGTGTGCGGGTCGTGGAGGGGCGGGTGGAGCCGAGCCCGCCAGTGGCGGGGCGTGCCCTGGACGTGGTGGCAACGGTGGCCTGGCTGGCAGAGCACGGCTGGGATGCCTGGGTGGATGGGCGGGTGAGCCTGGTGGTCGTGCCCATCACTCCGGCCATCGCCGACGTCGGCCCGGCCATTGCCCAGGCTCAGCAATTGTTGGCGAACCGCATCACCCTGAACGGCTACGATGCGGTCACCGACGAGCGGTTCGCCTGGACGGCCACGCCCGCCATCCTGGGCGAGTGGTTGGCCCTCCAGACCGACCGGGTGGATGCGACCAAGATGGATTGGCAGGTGGACCCGGCGAAGGTGGAGGCGTTCCTGGCGGCACAGGCGGCAACCCTCGGCCCTGGGCGCACCGTGGACCTGAGTCAGGGCATCCCGGCCATCACAGAAGCGGTCATGGCGCAACGTTCCACCGTGCGCCTGCGCATCCGCCACCGCGAACGGCAACACACCGTCAAATCCGGCGAGACCCTTTCCAGCATCGGCTACGACTACGGCATCCCCTATCCCTGGATTCTACAGGCCAACAAGGGGTTGGGAGAGACACTGCACGTCGGTCAGGTGATCACGATTCCCTCGCCCGACGTCCTCATCCCGCTGCCCGTGGTGGAGAACAAGCGGGTTGTGGTGAGCCTCGGCCAGCAAAAGATGTGGGCCTATGAGAATGGCGCGCTGAAATGGGAGTGGCAGGTTAGCACGGGGATTGAATCCAGTCCTACCGCGCCGGGCGTGTTCCAGGTGCAATCCCACGACCCCAACGCCTATGCCGCCCAATGGGAGTTGTGGATGCCGTACTTCATGGGCATCTACCGGCCCGTGCCCACGACAGACTTCATGAACGGGTTTCACGGCTTCCCGACACGCGACGGCTCGCAGTTGCTGTGGACGCGCAACCTGGGGAAGCCGGTCACCTTCGGCTGTATCCTGGTCAGCACCGAGAACGTCACGCAGCTCTACCAGTGGGCAGAGGAGGGCGTGGTCGTGGAGGTGAGGAAGTAGTGAGGTAAGAAGATGGTTCTCACCCAGGAGTTGCGCGTCGCCACCCGAGGCGACGGCGAGGTTATTGACATAACGGACGACGTGGGCGCGGAGGTGGCGAAGTCGGCGGTGCAGGATGGCATCGTCACCCTCTTCGTGCCCGGCTCCACCGCGGGCTTGACGACGATAGAGTACGAGAGTGGCGCGGTCCACGACCTGCAGGAGATGTTTGAGCGGATTGCCTCGGCGCGCCTGGCGTATCGCCACAACCTGCGCTGGGGCGATGGCAACGGCCACGCGCACGTGCGGGCCGCGCTCCTGGGCGCATCCCTTACCGTCCCCTTCAGCCGGAAGCGGCTCCTCCTGGGGACCTGGCAACAGATCGTCATGGTTGACTTTGATAACCGCCCGCGGGAGAGGCGGGTTGTAGTCCAAATAATGGGTGACGGCCCCGCGCCGCGGGAGGGGGGCGCGGCATGAAGCGGCAGAATCTGGAGATACCCCGCGACGAGGTGGCGGCGTTTTGTCGCCGCCATCACATTCGCCGTCTTTCGCTCTTCGGCTCTGTCTTGCGCGATGATTTTGGCCCCGGCAGCGACGTGGATGTCTTGGTGGAATTTGAGCCTGGGCACGTGCCGGGGCTCGCCTTTATCTCCATGCAGGACGAGTTATCTGAGATCCTCGGGCGAAAGGTGGACTTGCATACACCCAAATCCCTGAGCCGCTATTTTCGCGAGCGGGTGCAAAGAGAGGCGGAGCCCCAATATGTTAGCGGTTGATCCAAGCGACCAGGTTCGCCTGCGCCACATGCTGGATGCGGCTCGCAAGGCAGTGTCCTTTACGCAAGGCCGGTCGGCCAGCGATCTGGAGACCGACGAGATGTTGTCGCTCGCCCTGACCCGCCTCTTGGAAATTCTGGGAGAGGCCGCCAAAAATGTATCGCAGGGCACGAAAGACAACTACCCTCAGATCGCATGGCGGCAAATAGCGGGGACGCGGGATCGCCTGATACACGGCTATTTTGACGTAGATCAAGACCGGGTTTGGGCCATCGTTACTCAAGACCTGCTGCCCTTAATTGCTGTGTTAGAACAAATTGTGCTGCCAGGGGAGAGATGACAATGAGAAACTTTGGTTTGTGGGTTAGCAACGGGCCGCCGCAAGACATTGACACCATGCTCGGACTCGCCAAAGACGGGGCCTACACCGTCCTCCACGAAGGGGCCGGCGCGGAGCAGGCACGGAAGATCATCGCCAAGCACGCGGGCGCGCAAATCCTGGTGCGCCACCATCGCCCCGATTGGCCGACCACCGACCCCGTGGCCTGGGCGCAGGAGGTCGCGGGCCGCATGGTGCGGGACTACACCGGCATCACCTTGCGCGTCGTCGGCGCGAACGAGCCGAACCTGGAGCCCGCGCCCGACTTCTCCGAGGCTAACTACCGCGCGTTGGGCCGCTGGTACAGGGCCTTCGCCGCCGAGGTCAAACGGCTTAACCCGGTCCTCCTCGTCCACTTCCCGGCCTGGGCCGCGGGCCACTCGGAAGACCAGAACGACCTGGGGTTCATCGGCTACCTCCTGCCGGAGGTGGTGGAAGCGATTCGGATATGCGATGCGGCCAACTGCCATTGCTATTGGGAGCCGAACGAAGGGCCGCTGCGGGAGATGGGCGGCTTCGGCGGCGGCTTGCGCTACCGCCACGTGGCGCGGCTCCTGCGGGCGAACGGCATCCTGTATCAGGGGGGCGACTATCCCATCTGGATTGACGAGGCGGGCCCCTGGGCGCAGCCGGCGCGGGTGGAGCAGACCGCAGCCCATAGCGACGCCGCCCGCAGCGATAGGCTGGCCGGCTGCACCTATTTCCTCTGGGCCGACCCCACGAACAACCCCGGCAACACCATCAACCAGTGGCTGGGGCGGATACCCGACGACAAGCGGAACTGGCTGATAGGCGAATGGGACAGGCTCGCGGCCTTGCCATTGCCGCCCGTGCCCGTCGTTTCTGTGCCCGTGTCCATGTCCACGACCACTACCGTCCCGCAGGGCGGGACTTTGCCGGTCTCTCCCGCGGGGATCTTGGACGTGGTGGATAGGCTGCCCCAACATCCAACGCTGCGCTACGATACGCGACCCCTCAGCGCCATCACTCGCGTCGTCATCCACCACAGCGCTGCGCCGGGCGACCGCAGCCCGGAGGCCATCGCCCGTTACCATATCCAGGCCGACCCGGCGCGCCAGAAAGAGGCGTGGGCCGGCATCGGCTACCATTACTACCTCACCGCCGACGGCAAGACCTACCAGACGCAGCGGCTTACCACCGTCTCGGCCCACGTCCTGGGCAAGAACGAGTCGGCGGTGGGCATCTGCTTTGCCGGTGATTTCACCGAGACGACCCCCACGCCGCCGCAGGTCGCAGCGGGGCGCGCCTTGTTAAAACAACTCCTGGGCGATCTAAACCTCAAGATAGATGCGGTCTCTCCCCACAAGGACGTGAACCCTGGACGCACCGAGTGCCCCGGCAGCGACTGGTGGAAGACGCTCCTGCCGGAGGGGGCGATAGTGCCGGTGTCTCAGCCGCCTGTAAGCACGAGCACCCCCCCAGCGCGTCCGCAGGATGAGGCGATCCGCGAGGCTGCGTGGAACCGTCTCTATCCGCAGGGCGTGCCGTTCAACCCGGCGAGCGCGTTCTTCAAAGCGGCGCGGGCGCGCCAGTTGGGCGTGCCGGTCACAGGAGAGTTTGATTTATCCAGCGAGTTCCGGGCGCAGGGCTACCTGGGCGGCATCCTGGTGGCGCGCGTCGGCGATTGGGACAACATGACGCTGGTGGATTGGCTGGGGCAGGAGGCGGAGGGGTTGGTGCGGGACGTCTTCGGGCAGCCGGAGGCCGCGGCCTCGCCGCCGAAACGGAGGAGAAGGGTGAGGCGGTTCTTGCCGTAGTTGTAGGGGCGTGCAATGGAACGCCCCTACGTCGCGACCGGTGTCTGTGGTGTTTGCCGAGTGAACCATAATACTCATAGTCAAGGAGGAGTCCCCATGCTTGCCGAAACGATTCGCGAGAGAATTGCCAACCTGCAAGAGCCGCTCTTCTCGTTCACCTACGACGGCAAGCCTTCGTCGTCGTTCCTAGCCCAGTGGCAGGTCACGCCGGGCAAAGAGACAAGAGAAGCGGGGAAGATTCTCCGCCGATATACCTTTGCTTCCCCCGACCACGCGCTGGCCGTCACGCTGGAACTGACGGAGTTTCCCGGTAGCCCCGTCCTGGAATGGCTCCTCCGTTTCCGCAATAACGGGAAGGAGAAAGCCCCGCTCCTGGAGAACGTGCAGGCATTGGACGTGGCGGTGCCGCAGGTGGGCACAGGCGCACCGTCGGTGCTCCATTCCTTTGGCTGCACAGATACCGGCATCGGCGGCGTGGAATGGGGCACCGGCATCGGCAACTACTCCCTGCAGACCGATATGCTTCAGGTCGGTTCTACCCTGCACATTGCAAACAAATGGGGTGGCAAGACGGTTTTCAGTATCCCGTTCTTCAACGTGCGTGCTGGCGAGGGCGGGCTGATCGGTGCCGTCGGCTGGCCCGGCCAATACCTCATCACTATCACGCGCCCCACCGCGTCCGCCGTCCTGGTCAAAGCAGGGATGGATCAGACCCGCATCGCGTTAAATCCCGGCGAGGAAATTCGCACACCTCTGATCCTGGTACTGCCGTGGGAAGGCGACCTTTACGATGCCCACAACACGCTGCGGCGGCACATCCTGCACCACCACATGCCCCATCTGAACGGCGAACCTGCCGTTGTCCCCATATCCCACGGCGGCTGGGGCGGCATGAAGACGGCGACAGCCCTGCGCCTGGTGGAGCAGATCGCGCGGGACGGGATCGGCTACGAGAACTTCTGGATGGACGCCGGTTGGTATGGTGCAGATCGGGAGGTGGACGAGTTCCAGGTCTTTGACGAAGAAGACTGGTTCTTGCACGCCGGGAACTGGCGGGTGAACAGGGTTCCCCATCCCCAGGGCCTGAGTCCGATCAGCGAGGCGGCCCACGCCAAGGGGATGAAGTACCTCCTCTGGTTTGAGATTGAGCGCGCCGTGGTCGGCACGCCCCTGACGCTGGAGCACCCGGAATGGTTCATCGGCGAGGCGGCGACCGATTGGATAGGGCATAAGAGTAGGCCGTACGTCCGGTTCCGCCTCTTCAACTTCGGCAACCCCGACGCTCGGAGATGGATGACCGATCTGATCTCCCAACGGATCACGGAACTGAAGATAGACATCTTCCGCCAGGATTGCAACTTCTCGCTGCCGGAGTTCTGGCGGGCGGCAGATACGCCCAGCCGTCAGGGGCTTTCGGAGATCCGCTACGTGGAAGGGATTCTGGAGTTTTGGGATGAACTCCTGGGGCGGCATCCCGGCCTGATGCTGGACATCACGCAGCGGGGGGACCTGGAGACGATCTCGCGCGGCATGGACCTCACCCGCTCGGATTATCCCATCTGGCCCGAAGCGGATCCCATGGGAAACCAGGCGGCTACCATGGGCCTGGCCCATTGGCGACCGCACTTCGGCACCTGGTTCCAGACCCGCCCCGGCGACACCTATTATTTCCGCAGCGCTTTCTGCCCGGGCGTGGCCTTCTCAACCTTCAACGGGAGCGGCACCAGAGACCAGGTGGGGAGATTCACACCGCCAGATTTTCCTTTTGAATGGGCGCGCACGATGGTGCGGCAGTTGAAGAAAGCGCGGCCTTACTACTACGGCGACTATTATCCTCTGACGGCCTGTTCCCTTGACCGCACGCAATGGGCCGGCTACCAGATGCACCGGCCTGACCTGAAAGAAGGGATGGTGCTGATGCTGCGGCGGTCTGAGAGTTCCTTTGTGACGGGAGTCTTCCCGCTGCGGGGCTTGAATCCTGACGCCGAATACGAAATATCGGACGAGGATAC
>JADYZS010000528.1 GCA_020853075.1 Anaerolineae bacterium
TACCATCTCCTGGCACTCAGCGGATGTCAAGTCGTTGGGGAAGGCAGCCAAGAGCGCGCCCTCGCCTTCGCTACACTGGAGGATCATCTCCATCAGGAGCGCCATATCCTTGGCGGTGGTCTGCATAAAGGGGTCGGGATAGGTGGTCACGTCGCGGCGGCTATTAGCCGGTGTGGAAGGGGTCTGCACAGGCTGCTTCCAGTCGTAGGGCGCGGCCATAAAGGTGTTGCGCAGGCCGAGACGCCGTACCATATCGGTGACGGAGCGTGCGCCCTGCTCGGCCTTGCCTTTGCCGATGAACGCCAACAGAAGATTCGCGGTGTAGTTGCCGCTGAGGGAGATCGTCTCGGACAGGAGTTTGGTCAACTCAGCATCCGGGGGGCCATCTAGTCGGCGGTACGTCTCTATGATTATGGGGATCTTCATCGTGCTCATACCGGCAAAGGCCACCTCAGGGTCCACCCCCACTTCTTCGTTGCGCACGACGTCTCGCAAGAAGATGCTCACCACGCCGGGGAACTCGTCTGCCTGCGCCTTGAACAGTTCATCCAGGACGGCAAGGGTGGGCGCGGGTGCCGGTTTCTTCACGAGTACCAGATCAGCGCGCCGCTCGCCTATGGCGCCCAGGGCCTGCCGCACCAGGGGGAGCGACGCTTTGACGTCTAATTGCAGGCCGGGCTCCCCAGGACTGAAGGAGAGATCTCCGACGAGCACCTGCGGCGGGCGCGGAGGACGGTCATAGCGGGATGCCAGGTCGGTCAGCCAGCGGTTAAGGGCGGCTTCGTCCACCGTATAGCGCAACGGCACGTCGGTCACCGGCGTGGGGTTGCCTATCAGGTCACCCAGGAAAGCGGCCACAAAGTACCAGCCGCCGCGGTATTGCTCTGCCTCTTTGAGCATGGCGCGCGTGTCCACCTTGAAGGCAATGGATTCCGGGCGCAGGATCACCCGCTGTTCAGCGTAATAGACGGCAACCGGCTGTTGGAAAGCTGCAGTCAAGGCTACGGCCACCTCGTCCGCCGCCCGCCCCGGCACAGCAATGCCTGCCAGGGTGACACCGGCAGGGACGACACCCTGAGCCTGGGAAAAACGCCGCGCTTGCGTAAAGAGGAAGAGTGCCGCAACGGCAATGACAATGAGAAAAAACCGAGGAAGACTTCGCATGGTGTTTATCGTGGCTTTTGTGTTAGGCCATATACTTTACCTTAGTTTCGCCGAGAGGTCAACTTCTGCGCTTTGAGCGACGATGCCCAAAAACGCCAAGATCAGCAGGATGCCACCGCCCAAGACAAGGCTCACCGCGTTCGTGGCTACGCTCAACGCGAAGGACCATTTGAGGGTGACGATGCCGCGATTCAGGAGAGCGATCACGCCGGTCTCATATACGACGGCAAATATCTCCAGCAGGGCGATCACCAGACAGGCGAACCCTGCGGGAAAGAGGGGAAAGGCGAACTTAGGGTAGAAGGCGATAGGAGCGCACGCGCGGATGGACCGTTTCGGCACGAAATCCTTCGGCGTAAGTCACGCCGCACTGCAAGCCACGCCAGCGGGCCGCGATGTACATGGCATCCGCCATCGTGGTTCCGTCGCGGCCCTTGATCCACTCCAACTGGCTGGCGTGACACTCCAACATGGTGCGCTTTGTCTCGTAGGTCTCGGTGATGTCCACGTATTCGGTCGGTGTGAAGTTCAGGCCGTTCGGCGTATCAAAGTAGTAGAGGGGCCGCGCGCCCAGGTGGGCCGGATGCTCCGTCTTGACGTTGGGCAGCGTACAGATGAAAGAAGCGTCAAACATCAGCCTGCTCACCGCGCGATGGTCGGGGTGATAGTCCATCGGGTCATGGGTTAGAATCAAGTCTGGTTTGGCAACCCGAATGAGGTCGGCAAAGCGCAAGCGGGTCGCCACATCCTCAAAGAGGAATTCATCGCGGAAGCCAAGCCAATGAAACTCGCCGCCGATGAGGGAGGCGGCGCGTTGGGCCTCAACCCGCCGGATGCGCGCCAGTTCGTCGGCGGGGATGGTCAGATGTCCCGCGCTGCCATCGGTGGCAATCGCTATAATGACCACGCCGCCACGGCGCGCGTATTTCGCCAACGTTCCTGCGCATTTCAGTTCAATGTCATCGGGATGCGCGGCGACGGCCAGCACGCGCAGAGCATCGGAAGAATGATCGGCCATGACAGTTCCCCTTTCAATATAACGTCAACTACCCGCTTGCGCGCGCAACCGCGCCACGCAGCGGTCGGCTTGACGGATCACCTCCGCCTCGTCAAAGGCGACGATGCGACGATCCTCCATCAATATCCGCCCGTCCACCAGCACCGTCAGCACATCGCCTACGCTCGCCGAGTAGATGACGTTAGACAAGAGGCTGTTGAAGGGGTGCATGTGCGGGCCGGAGGTATCCAGCAGCACGATGTCGGCCTTCTTGCCCACCTCCAGAGTCCCTAGATCATGCTCCCGGTTCAGGGCGCGCGCCCCGTTGACGGTCATCATGCGTAAGGAGGTATCGCCCGGTATGGCCGCGGCGTTGCCGGTCAGACGGGCGTGGATAAAGACGACCAGGCGCATCTCCTCTATCATATCCAGGTTGTTGTTGGTCGCTGCGCTATCGGTGCCCAGGGCCACGTTGATCCCGCGCGTCAGGAGGTCGGGAACCGGCGTTGTCTTCGTCGCCAGTTTGAGGTGTGATTGAGGACAGGCCACGGCGTGGAACGAACGCCCCCCCAGGATGTCCATGTCGGATTCGCTGAGAAAGAGACAATGGGCCGCGATGACGTGCTGGTCCAGAATACCGGCGTCGCGCGCCACCTCCACAGGCGTCTTGCCGTACCGCTCGCGGCAATAGTCTATCTCCGGCTGCCATTCCGCCAGGTGCATGGTGATGCCCAGCCCCAATTCTTCGGCCAGACGAGCCGCGCGGCTGAGCCACGGCTCCTGGCAGGTGAAGGTCTCGTGGGGGGCAACCAGGGTCATGATGCGACCGTCCGCGCGGCCGTGCCAATCGGCGGCGAAGCGGGCGCACTCGTCAAACGTCCTGGCCGCCGTTGCCTCGTCGTAGGCAAGCCAGCGCGTCTCATCGTTGATAAACGTCAGTATCTCCCAGCCCAGCGCGGCGCGGATGCCGCTGTCTATGACCGCCTGGCCGACGCGATCCATGTCGCGGTACATATCCACAAAGGTCGTCGTGCCGGAGCGGATCATCTCAGCCATGGCGAGGAAACTAGACCAATAGTGATCCTCCGGCGTCAGGTGCGCGGTCCAGTCGCGCTCCAGCGGGATCCGGTCATCGGCCCTGGGAAAGCCGCGGCCATCGCTGACGCCGCGCATGATGGTCATCGGCGTGTGGGTGTGGGAGTTGATGAAGCCGGGCAAGGCGATCTTGCCTCGCCCGTTGATGACGCGCTCGGCCTCTGTCTCAGGGAAAGAGCGCCCCGTCTGGCCGATGCCTACGATGGCATTGCCTTCAACGTAGATGTCCGTCTCCGACAGGATCGGGCTATGCGCGGTCATCGGGATCACGGTCGCGCCACGGATGATAATCTTCATTGTACACCCCACGGCTTTACAAGCACCTTGAGCCCGACGCCGCTCCCGTACACGCGGTGGGCCTCCATGATTTCTTCCAACGGCATTCGGTGGGTGATGAGGGAACGCACGTCCACCTGCCGCGCGGCCATCAGGGCCAGGGCGCGCTCGTGCTGAGCGCGGGTTGAACTCTGGCTGCCGGTCAGCACCAGTTCCTTGTAATGAATCCGGTTCGGGTCCAGGGCGATGGTAGTTGGCGGCCACGTCCCGGCGAAGAGGTTGACCGCGCCGCAATCGGCAGCCATCGCCAGCCCTGCTTCTATGGCCGGGGCCGCCCCGACGCAGACGATGACCGCCTCGGCCCCGCGATGATCGGTCAGCGCGCGTACCTGCTCCACCGTATCGGATTGCCCGGCCTGCACGACGGCGTCGGCACCCAATTCCGCGGCGCGGCGGAGACGTGTCGCGTCCAACTCGGTGACGATGGCCCGCGCCCCCAGCGCCCGCACCAACGCCAGGTGCAACAGCCCCATCGTCCCTCCCCCCACGATGACGACGGTATCCCCCTCGCGCACGCCCGCGCGCTCCACGCT
Organism: Anaerolineae bacterium; assembly: GCA_020853075.1. GTDB lineage: Bacteria > Chloroflexota > Anaerolineae > JADYZS01 > JADYZS01 > JADYZS01. The sequence goes on from JADYZS010000528.1 coordinate 4,126, forward strand.
GTTGAGACAGCAGGCCAACGGCTCGGCAAAGGAGGCTTCGTCATCGCTCAACCCCTCCGGCGTCGGCAGGCAGGTGGCCGCCGACACGAGCATGTATTGGGCGAAGCCCGTCGCCAGGTATTCCTGGTCGCGAGAGGTGAGGCAGAAATTGGCGCGGCCACGCCGGCAGAGACGGCAGCGGCCACAGGGAACTAGCGGCCCATGCACGACCCGCTCTCCCACGGCCAACGCATCCACTGCCGGCCCCGCCGCCGCAATCGTGCCTGCTACCTCGTGGCCCAACGTGCCGGGGACGCGCCATAGCCGTTCGGGAAAATGGGACGGGTCTTTCAGAATCTTCAGGCCGGACGGGCAGACGCCGCAGGTTTCTACCCGGATGACGGCCTGCCCTGGCCCCGGTTCGGGGATAGGGAACGTCTCCACCTGCATGTCCATTGGGCCGCAAAGGACGGCCGCGCGCATCTGGCTCGCACCCTCCACCATCTCAACTGACCTCTGGCGACAATTCCATCAGCCACCGTAGCCGGCGTGCCCACTCTTGCCGGATAGAGGGTGGCAGGATAGGCATGCGGAAAAGGATCTTCCCGCTCAACCCGCACGGCGCGAATTGCACGTCGCCAAAGCGCTGCCGCAGGAAATCCTTGATCGCCGCCGTATCAAATTTCTCGGTCATGTCACCGTTTCTCTACCACACCTCGGGTAAAATGGAAACGACTCCAAGCCCTCACCCCCTATCCCCTCTCCCGAATACAGGAGGGGGGGAGCAAAGTCCCGCGGGGCTTCCCCTCCCTCTCCCATATTTGGGAGAGGGAGGGGACGGGGAGGGTGAGGGCCGGACGTCCACGATAGCCGCTATTTTAGAGTTAGTTTAGCGACATGCACCGGACGCGCCTCGGATCACGAAGACCTTGTTTCCTCAATTGCCGCCAGCCGCGGGAAAAGCGGCTGCACCGCCGGATATAACTCCTTATAGACCTCGTAGAGGGCCGAGTAGCGCGCGTGGCGATCCGGGTCGGGAGACAATATCTCCGCCACGCGATTCATCGTCGCGGCGGCCTCGCGCAAGTCCGGGAAAAGCCCCACGCCGACACCGGCCAGCATCGCCGCGCCCAGGCAGCCGGTCTCCAACACCCGTAACACACCGACCTCGCGGCCCAGAACGTCGGCCTTGATCTGGTTCCAGAGACGGCTGCGCGCGCCGCCACCACCGATGCGCACCTCGCGAATCTCCGCACCATGCGCCTGATAGGTTTCCAGAATTTGCCGCAGGCCGAAGGCGATCCCTTCCAGGATGGCGCGCGCCAGGTGAGCCAGGCTGTGCTGGGGCGAAAGGCCGAAGAAGACGCCGCGCGCGTCCGGGTCGTGAACGACACCCTTTTCACCGGCCAGCGTCGGCAGAAACAGAAGCCCGCCCGCGCCCGCGGGAGCCGTGGCGGCCAGCGCGTGCATCGTATCGTAAGTGGCCCCGTCCGGCAGCATCTGGTCGCGGAACCAGCGCGGGGCGATGCCGCGCACTGGCGAGAGCGAAAGGAGCCAGAGGCCGGGGAGGAGGTGCGGCACGGGGTAGCCGCCGCCTTGTGGCCGCTCTGCCATGACTACGGCGGTGATCTCGGTCGTCCCGGCCTGGTCCAGCACCATCCCTGGCGCGACGAGCCCGCCGCCTAGCAGATTGCAGAGCGAATCCTGCGCCGTCATCACGGCGGGCGTGCCGGGGGTGAGGCCGGTTTCTGCCGCTGCCGCCTCCGTCACCCTCCCCACAACCTCGCCCGGCGCGTAAGGCTTCCCGAACCAACCTTCATCCTGCCCGAAGACTCGTCCGAAGTCGCTATCCCAGAGCGCGGTGCGCGCCTCCCGGCCGGCGATGCCGGTTAGCCGGTAGTTCACGAAATCCCAGGTGGCGGTCGTCACGCAGCGTATCTGCCGGAAGATTTCCGGTTCGTGCGCCTGGAGCCAGGCCAGTTTGGCGCTGGGGAGGAGGCGGAGGATCATGGCTAACCGACCCGCGTCCAGGCGGTCAAACCCCAGCAAATCGGCCAGCCGCGCCTCACCCAGTTCGTTGACCAGGTGGGCGACCTGCTCCAGCGTCGGGATGCGCTCGTCGCCGTAGAGGATAGCAGGCCGCAGGAGACGGCGTTCTGGCCCGAAAAGGACGAGGCTTGACGTGCCAGTGGTGCCTACGGCAGCGATGCGTCCTGCCTCGGCCCCGGCCTGCGCGATGACGGACCGGATCGCCCGCGCCAGTCCCTGCCAGGTGGTTTCGGCGTCGGCCTCCACCCACCCTTGTGCCGGGCGCACGCCGGGCACCTCGCCCCCGGCAGCGGCCAGTTCTTTCCCACTCGCGTCAAAGAGGACCGCCTTGTAGCCCGTCGTGCCGTAGTCAATGCCCAGCAGCAGGTTCACGAAAGCCCCCACGCGCCGCGCACCCAACGAATAAAAAAGGCCTAACACAAAGACACGAAGACACAAAGTCAATCTTTACGCTTTACGTTTTATTCATGCGTTTGTGTCTTTGTGGTTAAACTACATCAAGGCAACAACTTCA
>JADYZS010000529.1 GCA_020853075.1 Anaerolineae bacterium
CAGCGTCAGGCTCTCACGCCCGCGGGCGACCTGGAGGGTTACCACGTCGCCTACCGCGCTCCGCAGGAGAACCTGCGCCAGCGTATAATGATCGTCTAACTGCTGTTCGTTGATCGCCAAGATCACGTCCTTCGCCTTCAGGCCTGCCTTGTTGCTGGGGCCGCCGGGAACTACGGACTGGATGAACGCGCCCGTTGTGACGTCAAGACCGTTCTCCTCGGCCAGTTGCGGATTGAGGGGCTCGTAAGTGATACCGAGATACGGGCGATCTACCTTGCCCTTCGCAATCAACTGGCTGGCGACGGCCTTTGCCACGTTAGAGGGAACGGCAAAGCCCAGACCCTCCGCCACGTCCCCGAAGCCACCTCGCAGTACCATGGTATTGATGCCGATGATCTCACCGGCCAAATTGATCAGTGGGCCGCCAGAGTTGCCCTGGTTAATGGCGGCGTCGGTCTGCAGAAGTCCGTCCAACTCGCCCAGGCTGCGGTTGTGGGCGCTGAGGACACCGGCGGTCACGGTATTGCGGAAACCGCCCAGCGCGCTCCCGATAGCGGCGACGCGGCTGCCGACCGGCATCGCCGCGGAATCGCCCAGGGGAGCCCAGGCCGGAACACGGCCACTCACTTTCAGAACGGCCAGGTCAAATTCCGGCGCGGTGCCGACCAGAGTGGCGGGGGCGCGCCCGCCGTCATCGTAGATGATCTGGAAACTGCGCCCATCTTCAACCACGTGGTTGTTGGTAAGGAGGTGACCCCCTTTGTCAATGAAGACGCCAGATCCAGACCCGCCCGCGCTCCGGTTCAACACGGTAACCGTTGCGGGCTGAACGCGCGCTACAGCCGCTACCAGCGCATCATTAGCGGGGTCTGAGGCCAGCAGCGCGCTGGTGGTAGGCGCCGGAGAAGGAGCAGACGCCGGTTGCGTGGCGAAGGTCTCCGTCAGCGGCGCAGAAGCGAGCACCGGCGCGGGCGTCGCCGGCTTGGCTTCACGTCCGGCCAGGTAGTAGCCAGCGACACCCCCGGCGAGGCCGCCTGTGAACAGAGTAAGTATCAGGGCAACCGCGAGGGCGCCCATCAGAAGGGGGCGGCGAGTTGACATAATAGACACCTCCTAACTTCACGTGCGTACTCTCATTGACTGTGGGTGATGATACACGGGTCACATTAAAAGTTCGTGAAGGGTTTCTAAGAGGGGAATAAAGAGAAGAGGAGCAAGCCTACAGAGCCCTTTGCCGCCGTGCCTCGTACAACGCAATCGCCCCCGCGACGGCAGCATTGAGCGAACCGACGTGCCCAGAGAGGGGGAGGGAGATCAGGAAATCGCACTTCTCGCGCACCAGGCGGCTCAGTCCCGCGCCCTCCGCACCCACGACCAATGCCAGCGGCCCTTTCAGATCGGCCCGGTCGTAGGGGATCGCTTGCGGCTCCAGCCCCACCAGCCAAACGCTCTGCGTCTTGAGGTATTCTATCGTCTGGGCCAGATTCGTCACCAGAGCGACGGAGAGGTGTTCCACCGCCCCGGCGGAGGCATGACTGACGGCGGGTGTAATGCCTGCTGCGCGGCGTTCTGGCAAAATCGCGCCGTGAACCCCCACCGCCTCTGCCGTGCGCAGGAGCGAGCCGAGGTTCTGCGGGTCTTGCAGGTGATCCAGGATGAGGAGTAGGGGGGGCTCCCCTTGGGCTTTTGCCACGTTGAGCAGGTCATCCAGGTCGCTGTGGGGAAAGGGGCCGACTTCCGCGGCGACGCCTTGATGGTGCACGTCACCCAGGGCATCCAATTGGGCGCGGAGAACCGTCTGCACCGGGCAGTCGCGCTCTTGGGCTCGCGCGACAATCTCGGCCACGATGCCGCCGGTCTCAATTCCTGCGGCCAGCATCACCTGAACGAACCGCCGCCGCCCTGCACGCAACGCCTCCCGTACTACCTGCCGCCCGTAGAGGATCTCAAGCCCTGGGCCGTGGGGCCGGATAGGTAAGGGTTTTTCGCCTTCCGAGCGTGGCTTGCGTGGAGGGGCAACAGAAGGATGCTCGGTTGCCGGCGGGCGGGCCCGATTCTCTGCCTGTGGCTGCTGGGAGCGTTCCCGGCCGGTGGATTTCTCTCTCTGTTTCTCGCGTGTAACGGGAGAACGGCGCTCCCCGCGCCGGTCAACCTCTCGCGGCGTACTCTGGCGGCGTTTTACCCGGCCCGCCACGTTGTCCCCTGTGGCCCGTCTTCCAGCGTGATGCCCAGGTCGGCGAGACCGGCGCGGATGCTGTCGGCCAGGGCATATTGCTTGGCCTTGCGCAACTCCAGGCGCGTCTGCACCAATAAGTCAATGAACGGCGCGGCTTCTTGTGACTTCGTCTCTTTCGTCGCCAGGGTCAGGCCGAGGACCCCCGTCAGCTCACGCAATTCTGTTTGGGCCTCTGCGAAAGGAGCGCCGCCCACTTCTGCGTCGCGCGCGGTGTTGATGGCCCGCACCAGGTCGTAGAGGGCGGCCAGCGCGCCGGCGGTGTTGAAATCGTCATCCATGGCGTTGACGAAGGCCACGCGCGCTCGCGCGACGTCTGCTTTCAGGGCGTCCGCCGCAGCGCCGCTCTGCTGATTCCCGGCAGGCGGGCGCAGGGCACCTCGCAGCCTTTCCAATGAACGCTCCGCGTTAGCAATCGTCTCATCGCTGAAGTTGAGGGGCGCGCGATACTGCGATGAAAGGACCAACATGCGCAACGAATCGGCGGAATGATCGGCCAGGTAGTCACGGATGGTCACTAGGTTCCCCAGCGACTTGGACATCTTCTCGCCGCCCAGTTGTAGCATCCCGTTGTGCAGCCAGTAGCGGGCGAAGGGAGCGCGTCCGGTGTAACTCTCGGTCTGGGCGATCTCGTTCTCGTGGTGGGGGAAGATCAGGTCGTTGCCGCCACCATGGATGTCAATCTGCTCGCCCAGGTGGTGCAGGTTCATCACCGAGCACTCAATGTGCCAGCCGGGGCGTCCGGGCCCCCAGGGGCTGGGCCAGGCCGGTTCGCCTGGCTTGGCTGCCTTCCACAAGGCGAAGTCCATCGGATGCTCTTTCTGCTCGTCTATCTCAACGCGCGCGCCCGCATGCATCTCCGCCAGTTTGCGGCCCGACAATTTGCCGTAGTCGTGATCCTGCTTCACCCGGAAATAGACGTCGCCATCGGCAGGGTAGGCGTACCCTTCTTTAATCAAATCCTGGATGACCGTGACCATCCCTTCAATCTCGCGGGTAGCGCGCGGGTACACCGTCGCGGGGAGGATATTCAGGGCCTGGATGTGCTCTTGGAATTCCTCAATGTAGCGCTCGGCCAGGGCGATAGGATCCTCTCCTCGCTCGCGAGCGCGGACGATGATCTTGTCGTCCACGTCGGTGAAGTTCATGACGTGCAAGACTTTGTAGCCGCGATATTCCAGGTAACGGCGGATCACGTCAAAGACGATAGCAGACATCGCGTGCCCCACGTGCGCGCTGGCATAGACGGTAGGGCCGCAGACGTACATCTTAACTTCGTTGGGAATAAGTGTCTCAAGGGGTTCCACACGACGGGTGAGAGTGTTGTAGATCTGGAGTGCCATGGCTTGTCCTCAAACTCGTAAGACGTAATCGTTCACTCGCTACGCCCATTCGGTTGGGCGAAAATCATGCGCCCCGCGGACGTCTGCAACACCTTCGTTACCACGACGTCAATGGTCGCATTCAGGTAACGGCGGCCATTGTCCACCACGATCATCGTCCCGTCGTCCAGATAGGCTACGCCCTGGCCGGCTTCCTTGCCCTCCTGGATGATGTGTACCCGCAGCGCTTCGCCGGGCAAGACGACGGGCTTCACCGCGTTCGCCAGTTCGTTGATGTTGAGGATGGGGACACCCTGGAGGCCGGCCACGCGGTTGAGGTTGTAGTCGTTTGTGATAATAGGACAGCCCAGGTCTTTGGCTGCGCGCACCAATTTTTCATCTACCTGCCGCGCTTCTCCGGCATCCAGATCCACGATGCGCACTGGCACGGTGGCTTCCTTCTGCATCTGGTTCAGCATCTCCAGGCCGCGCCGTCCTCTGTTCCGCCGCAACGGATCTGGCGAATCGGCAATGTGTTGAAGTTCGTTGAGGACGAAGCGCGGCACGAGCATCGGCCCGCGAATGAACCCTGTCCGGCTGATGTCGGCGATGCGGCCATCAATGATGACGCTGGTATCAAGCAGGAGCGGTTTTTCCTCGGTCTCTTCCGTCGCGCCGACAAGCCGCCTGCCGAACAGCCCAAAGATGTCGCGCTGGCGCAAGACCATGACGGTGATGCCCAGGTAGCCGAAGACGATGGCCCCGATCATCGGGAAAATCTGGCCGAAGGGCGGCGGCAGTCGCCATAGGGGTACAGAAAGCAGGGCCGCGATCAACAACCCGCCCGCCAGCCCCACGATACCGGCTACCAACTGGGGAGTTGGGATCTGGCGTACCGCCTGGCGGGCGAAAGAAGCAGGGCGGGTTGTGAGGAAGGGGGCGATAAGGGCTCCGATTAGCGCGCCAACCGCCGCCGACGGTATGATGTAGCGGAGCGAGGCCAAATTAAGGACCGAAGTGTCTGCCCAGATAGTGCCGATTTCCCAGCCGATAATACCGAATACGATAAGTCCGAGAATGCGAAAGATGAGGTTGGCACTCACGGCAGCACCTCCTTTCTAATATTTGTTTTTGCTGCGCCCAAACGACGTTGGCCCTACGTCATCACGGCGCTACCTCCGCAGCCAGATGAAATATACAGGAATTAGTGCTGGACATCTGTAATGATACACCAGGTCAGGCTTTTGCGCAATCTATCCCTAGCCATCCTGTCAGGATCGTTTCCCTTTCGCAGCGACTGTCGGTTTCTATCCGATGGCTCCACCAGCAGGCGGTTGCCAGCGGATACAAACCGTTGTAGAATGGGCTAACAACCCCTGCGGGAGCAAGGCCATGGTGTTAGCGTCTGTCATTGAGTATCGCCCCACCATCAAAGATCTTCCCAGCGACGAGCGGCCACGGGAGCGTTTGCAGCGGGCCGGTGCTGCTGCCCTCTCCAACGCCGAACTCATGGCGATTGTGCTGCGCACCGGCGTGCGGGGACGTAACGTGATTGAGTTGGCGACGCAACTCCTGGCCGAATTTGGCGGTATCGCAGGCCTGGATCGCGCCAATCTGGCCGAACTCTGCACGGTGCACGGGCTAGGCATGGCGAAGGCTACCCAACTGAAGGCGGCCCTGGAATTGGGGCGCCGGCTGGCCGCGACTTCGGCAGATGAGCGGCCTCAGGTGAAGTCTCCTGCTGAGGCTGCCAATCTGGTGATGCTGGAAATGGCTCCTCTGGTACAGGAGCATCTGCGGACCATTCTCCTTGATTCTAAGAATCGTGTTCTTGGCGTACCCACCATCTATCAGGGCTCGCTGAATACGACCTCTTTGCGTGTGGGCGAGATGTTTCGGGAAGCGATCCGTGCCAATTGCGCTGCGGTTATCGTCGTCCACAACCATCCCTCTGGCGATCCCACGCCATCGCCAGAGGACGTACAGGTCACGCGCGCCGTCGTGGAGGCAGGACGTCTGCTGGACATTGAGGTGTTGGATCACGTCATCGTGGGGCAGCAACGATACGTCAGCCTGAAGGAGCGAGGCCTCGGCTTCGGCTAGATGGCTCTGCTTTCTCTGCTACACCGCGGTAATCGTGCTAAAAAAACCGCTGAAGAACTTGCTATCGGTCTCGCGGAAGGGTATAATTGGCGATTATGTGGAGATGATAGCAGGATGTCTGGTTCTCTATCTCTGATGGCCGTTTTCGCCCATCCCGATGACGAAGGTAGCGTGAGCGGGGCTCTGGCCCGCTATGTCACGGAAGGCGTGCGTGTCACGCTCACCTGCGCGACGCGCGGCGAGGCCGCGACCATCTACTGCGATGACTGCGCGACGTCGGAAACACTTGCCCAGGTGCGCACCAGGGAGATGGAGGCTGCTTGCAGACACCTGGGCGTACAAGACCTGCGTTGGCTGGATTGGCCCGACGGCGGCGTGAGCCTGGTAGAGCGTGGTGAAGCCGTGGCTCGCATCGGCGCGTTGATGCGCGAGGTGCGGCCTCAGGTGGTGATCACACATCCGCCGCACGGCGGTTATGCACACCCGGATCATCTGGCCCTCTGGGAGATTGTGGGTGAAGCGTGGCAGCGGGCAGGGAACAGCAGTTGGTCTCCGGACAAACTGTACTATCGGGCGATACCTGAGAGTTCCTTTAACCTGGTTCCCCGATTGCGTGACTATCGTATTCATCTTAAAGGGGTACAACTCCCTTTTACACCCACGCCGGACGATGAGATCACCACTATCTTAAATGTGAGCCGTTGGCTCCCGCAGAAAGAAGCGGCCTGGAGTGCTCACTCTTCGCAACTTAACCCGAATGGCTTCTTCAGCACGATGCCGGAGGAAATGCGCCGCGAGTGGCGGCGATGGGAGCACCTTGTCTTAGCCAAAAGCCGCCTTGTCGCTGGTTCTGCCGTAGCCCCAGCGCAACCGGATGGCAAAGAATCGGATCTCTTTTTGGGGTTACGTTAAGGTGGGGGGAGTGATGGACGAAGCCATTGCGTCGTCTGAACTTGTTGACCGTCTCTCCGATGCTTTGCGTCACCAAAAGGCGAACCTCGCCATCTATCAGCATTACCGGGACGCTCATCCCCGCGATGATTTCGCGGCCCTGTTGGACTCGCTCTGTCAGGATGCGCAAGAGGCTATAGAGGGATTGGCGAGCGCGCTCCGCCGTGCCGGCCAAAGCCCTCTGGCGATAGAAGCGGCTCCGCGGCTGGTGGAGCAGGGTTTTGAGCGCAGAGGCACGATGTCGCGGTTGCAGTTTGTCCTGGTGGGGACGCAGAACAACATAGCCTACTACCGGACCCAATTGGCAGGGACGGATGAACCGGAAGCGCAGGCCCTGTGGGCAGAACTCCTGGCCGTGTCGGAGAAGCAATTGTCGGTGGTGAAGGCGCTGCTGCAAAGCCTGGAACACCGTGAGGCCGCGGGCGAGACGCAAGCGCAACCATGACGACGGTACACTTTGCGTTGGGTGGGGCGGGTGCAGCAGCCGCAGGTCGCCGCGGGGATGTGGTTGTGATCGTGGACGCTTTGCGTGCCAGCGTGACCACTGCTGCTGCGTTGGCAGCGGGTGCGGCGCGGGTCGTGCCTATGGCGACGGTGGAGGAAGCACGCGACTGGCTGGGGCGACCGGTGGCCTGGGTCGCGGGCGAACGCGAGGGGGTGAAAGTACTGGGATTTGACCTGGGTAATTCGCCCGTAGAGATGCTGCGCCGTGCCCGTGATTTGCACGGTTGCACCCTCATACACACAACGACCAACGGCACGCGCTGTACTACTGCCGCCGCAGCACACCATCCTCCTGCTATTTTCACCGGTTCGTTGCCTAACGCGACCCATTTAGTCGGCGCGGTTCTGGTCGCGGCGCGCCAGGCCGGGGCCGGCATCACGTTGGTGGCTGCGGGCGTCTTTGACAAGCCGGTGGAAGAGGATGACCTGGCCGTAGCATGGCTGGCGCGGATGCTGGCGGCTGCGGGCGTGCGGTCGGACGGTGCCGGCCCCGTCGTGACCCTGCCGCCGGCCGAGGAATTGTACGCGCGTTTCGCCGCGACGGTAGACGGGAGGACACTTATCGATCACGGCCTGAGTGACGACGTGGAGTTCTGCGCACGGTTGGATGCGCTGGTCGTCGTCCCGGTCTATCGCGACGGCGCGTTTGTGCGTCACTGAATCGGCATTTTTCATGGCTATTAAGAGAATTCGCTACTATGTAGATCCAGGAACAGGCTTATCACATATCTACAATCACAACGTCACTGAGGACGAAGTAGATGAGGTTCTGGCTGGACCGGGCGAGGACCGTGAGGGATATGAGGGAGCCCGAGTTGCAATCGGGCAGACAGAAGCGGGGAGATATCTGAGGGTGATATATGTACCTGATCCGGAGCCTGGCAGCGTTTTTGTAATAACCGTATACGAATTACGTGGTAAGCCTTTGGCTGCCTATCGGCGGCGCAAACGCAGGAGACAGAGATGAGAAACAACCAATTTCCGCCTGGATGGGATGAGGAACGAGTGCGTCGCGTTCTTGCCCATTACGAGAATCAGACTGAGGGGGAGGCTGTCTTTGAAGATCAAAGGGCCTTCAAAAGCGGCAATAGAACGGTGATAGAAGTTCCCGCCGAGCTGATGCCTGTGATTCGCGAGATCGTTGCCCAGTATGAAGCAGCCACAAAGAACTAAAATGCCCCATCCCTGATTGCGGGCACAACAAAGGAGACCTGCATTGGCGACCACAATGACCACCAGTGATACGATGGTGGCAGACGTCATCGCACAATATCTCACTCGTCTGGGCTTGCGCTACGTATTCGGCCATCCGGGCGGTGAGACCGCGCATCTGATTGACGCCTTTCGGCGGGCTGGCGTCCCGTTCCTCTTGACGCACCACGAAGCGACGGCGGCGTTCATGGCGGCTGCCTACGGTGACCTGACGGGCATCCCTGGCGTCTGTCTGGCGACGCTAGGCCCCGGCGCAACCAACATGGTCACTGGCGTGGCGAATGCCTACCTGGATCGTTCCCCTGTCGTGGCCTTGACCGCGCAACTCTCGTTGAATGGTCCAAAAGGGGCAACCCATCAGCTATTAGACTTGAACCAACTGTATGGCGCAGTTGCTAAGGGCTCCAGATTAGTAACTGCCGAAAACGTTTATGCTGCCGTGAGGGAGGCTACCGCCGTCGCCCTGGAAGAAAGGCCGGGGCCATTCCATCTGGCGGTCCCCAGCGATGTGGCCGCGATAAAGGTCACCCCACTTGCTCACTCAGATACTGCCGCCCCCACCAATTCTGTGCCGTCACCTTCGCCCCAGGCGCTCGCCAAGATGGATGCGCTCCTGGCGCGCTCGTCTCGCCCGGCTATCATCGCGGGCCTCGGCGCGCTCCGTAGTCAGGCGCAAGATGCGGTCACCAACCTGGCTCACCGCTGGCGCGCGCCTGTGGCCGTTACGCCGAAAGGCAAGGGCCTCATCCCGGAGGATGACCCTCTCTTTGCGGGTGCTATTGAGATGGCCGGCAACGACATCGTCGTCGGCTTCCTGCAACGAGCGGATCTGATCCTGGCTGCCGGTCTGGACGTCGCGGAGATGGACAAGCCGTGGCTGCTCGGCGCGCCGGTCATCCATCTGGACACCGTGCCGAACCGCGAGGGCTACTATCCGACCGAGGTTGAATTGTGCGGCAACGTCCGCCCCCTGTTGAACCAGGTGACCGAGCGCGTGTCTCGCCAGGGAGCCTGGACAGATGAGGAGTTGGCGCAGCATCGGGCCCGTTTGCGTGACTACGTATGCCCACCGTCTGCCCGTTTGCAGCCCTACCAGGTCGTAGAGACCTTTCGCGAGGCGATGGGACGAGAAGCGATGGCGACCTGTGACGTGGGCGCGAACAAGTTCCTGGTCGGCCAGGTCTGGAAAACGTACCGGGCAGGCACTTTCATGATGTCCAACGGCCTGTCCAGCATGGGCTACAGCATTCCCACGGCAGCGACCATGAAACTGTTGAACCCGCAACGCCAGGTCGTCGCCTTCGTGGGCGATGGCGGCCTTTCCATGTATCTGGGTGAACTGGAGACGCTCAAGCGTCTGCAGATAGGACTTCCCATAGTCGTTTTGGTGGATAACAGCCTGGAACTCATTCGCCGCAGCCAAGAGCGGCGCGGATACGTTGAGATTGGCACGACCTTCACCAATCCCGATTTCGGCCTCCTGGCCCGGAGTTTCGGCCTGCCGTATTACCAGGTGACGAACGTGGATGAGTGTCGCCGTGCGGCTGAGGAGGTAATACAGGCCAACCGTCTGTCGCTCATCGCCGCCGAGATTGACGGCCACGATTACCACCTGTGAAGGGTGGAGAAGGGAAGCGGCTATGTCAACGGAGATACGTCGGGTCGGGGTCGTCGGCTGCGGTCTGATGGGATCGGGCATCGTAGAGGTAATCGCCCGCCACGGCTACCTGGTCGTCGTGCGCGAGGTCACTCAGGAATTGCTGGATACGGGTCTGGCGCGGGTACACGCGTCTTTGAGCAAGGCGGTGGAACGGGGCAAACTGAGCCGTGAAGAGGTGGACACTGCCCGGAGCCGTATCATCGGCACGACGACGCTGCACGACCTGGCCGAGTGCGATTTGGTCGTTGAGGCCGTGGTGGAGGATATGGGCGTCAAGAAAGAGGTTTTCACCCAACTAGATCGTCTTTGTCCGCCCCACGCCATCCTCGCCTCAAACACGTCGTCTCTCAGCATCACCGAAATGGCCTCCGTCACCAGGCGACCGGATAAGGTGCTGGGGATGCACTTCTTCAATCCGGTTCCGGTGATGCCGCTCTTGGAGATGGTGAACACTATCCTCGTCAGTCCGGAGGTTTTCGCTACGGCCCGCGCCTTTGGCGAGGGGTTAGGCAAAACCGTCGTCGTCGCCAAGGATAATCCCGGCTTTATCGTCAATCTTCTCCTCATCCCATATCTCCTGGATGCCATCCGCGCCCTGGATATGAGCATCGCCACGAAAGAGGACATAGATACCGCCATCAAGTTGGGCCTCAATCACCCGATGGGGCCTTTCACGCTCCTTGACTTTGTGGGGTTGGACACGGTCCTCTTCATTGCAGATGCGATATTCGCGGAGTTCAAGGACGCGCGTTACGCCGCGCCCCCCTTGCTGCGGCGGATGGTGACGGCGGGGCTCCTGGGCCGCAAGCGTGGTAAGGGTTTCTACGAATACTCCTAACGAGAGGGTATCATGGCTGCCAAGAAGATCACGTTCTCCGTCTTCACTAAACCCTGGAAGATGCCGCTGCCCGACCTCGCCAGGTTCATCAGCGGCCTCGGCTTTGACGGCATTGAACTCCCCATCCGGCCCGGCTTCCAGGTGGAACCGCAAAACGTTGCCATCGGCCTCCCCGCGGCAGCCCGGCTCCTTGCCGACTTCGGCCTGAAGATTACTAGCATCGCCGGCCCCACCGACGAAGCGACGCTGGCAGCCTGTGCCGAGTCTAAAATTCCTATCGTCCGTGTGGGTGCTCCTATCGGCCCGGAGGGTTACCTGGCGTCGGTGGCTAGGCTGCAAGAAAAATACGACGTTCTGGTGCCTCTGCTGGACAAGTACGGGGTAACGGTGGGCATCCAGAACCACTTCGCAGATTACGTCTGCAACGCCATGGGGTTGCGCCACCTGGTCGCGCAGTACGACCCTCGCCACGTCGCTGCCATCTGGGATGCGGCGCACAATGCTCTCTGTGGCGAAGAGCCGGAGTTTGCCATTGACATCGTGTGGTCGCACCTGTGCCTGGTGAACCTGAAGAACGCCTTCTGGCGACGGGTGACCGGCCCGGAGGCCGAGGTTGTGGAGTGGCGTCCCTATTGGACGTCGGGGCGGCAGGGACTGGCCTCCTGGCCGCGGGTCGCCGCCGAACTCAAGAAGCGGGGCTACGCAGGAGCCATCTGCCTGACAGCAGAGTATAGCGACGAACGCGCGGTCAACCGGCTGATTGCAGAAGACCTGGCCTTCGCCAAATCTCTGTTCGCCTGATGAGGATGACAGATATGATAAACGGAAAGAGCTTTCATTTGCATCTGCGCAGCCAGGTGCTGACCCAGAATACTCGCGAGCGCAACTGCTGGCAGGTGGTTATGGCCGAGAAGGTGGTGCCGGCCGCCAGCCTCGCCATCCTTATCTGCGATATATGGGATGCCTACCCGGCCCGAGGCCCAGCCGAGCGAGTGGCTGAATTGGCACCGCGCATCCATCAGTTAGCCGAAGCGGCACGCCAGCGAGGCGCGCTGATCATCCACGCCCCATCAAGCACGATTGATTACTACGCCGGCACTCCGGCGCGGCAGCGGGCGCTGGCAGCCCCTCCCGTGGATCCGCCGCCCCCGGTAGATCACCCTACTCCTCCTTTACCGTTTGACTCCCCTCTCGCCACCTGCTCGGACACGGGCGAGACGATGACTCACCAGGTGCTGCCGGGGGTGCGCCCGGAGGATGTCTTTCCGTGGACGCGCCAGCACGAGGCGATTCGCATTGATCCCGAACGGGATGCTATCACCGATAGCGGCCAGGAAGTGTACAACCTGATGCACGAACGCGGCATCCGGCACCTGGCTATCACGGGCGTCCACACCAATGCCTGCGTCCTCGGCCGCTCCTTCGGCATCAAGCAGATGGTGCGCTGGGGAGTGGCTGTGATGCTGGTGCGTGATCTCACCGACGCGCTCTACAACCCGGCCATGCCGCCGTACGTGAGTCACGATGAGGGCACACATCTGGTCGTCGGCTACATTGAGAAGTTCTGGTGCCCGACGATAACCAGCGATGATCTGGTAAAGGGGTAGGGGCGATCCTGGGTGCCGCGTGCGCTCCGCGGAGATCGCCCCGGCACGCTTCATCGGTGTGGGCTTAGGTTGCCATACGAGCGAATTTGTCGGGAAGAACCTCGCACCGCAAAGGTGCACCGGAGAAGAATCGCTCCAACTCATCCACCATGGTCGCACCGAGGCGGAGTTTAGTATCCGCAGTGACGCCC
>JADYZS010000530.1 GCA_020853075.1 Anaerolineae bacterium
CCCTCACCCTCTACCGGCGAGAGTGGCCGCTGCGGGCTAAGCGAGTGGACGTGAAAGGCACGACCGCGCCGGAAGGTGCCGGCGCGGTCGTGTGGTACGTCAGTTACGCGGACTTTCCCTCGGCCAGCGTAGTGGGCTACCGGGAAACAGAGCGCACCCGCATCGGCCCCTACTGGATCTGGGTCAGCCGCCTGGAACGCAGCGAAGAGGCAGCGCCGTAGCGTTTAGCCAACAGGTTAGCCATCATGAAGTGGCTTCCCCACCCCTCATAGAAATGTCATACTGAGGAGCGGAGCGACGAAGTATCTCGGACGTGGGCTGGACGATGGCTCCCTATCGCCCGCCATATTTATACCATACTTATCATAAATTTGCACCTTACAATTTGGTGACAATTTTCTTCGCAGCCGCATTTGTCCGCCCCCTGCGGCTCATATCAGGAAAAACCGGCCTTGCGTTCCCTCCTCTCCTGTCATATAATGGCAGCAGCCTTCGGCGAAGGGGTGTGCTTGTTGTGTCAGAGGTCGTCTCGGCCCTCATCGTCAACTGGAACGGCGGCGCGCACCTGGCGACCTGTCTGGAATCGCTGGCCGGACAGACCTATACTTCCCTGGAGGTCGTGGTCATTGACAATGCTTCCACCGACGGCTCCACCGACGACGTAACAACTCGCTTCCCGGACGTGCGCCTGGTGTGTAATCGGGCCAACGTGGGCCTGTGCGCCGCGCTCAACCAGGGCCTGGCGCTCACGGCGGGCTCCTACGTCCTGGCGTTGAACCCCGATGTTTGCCTGACGTCCAACTTCCTGACCGAATTGGTAAGGGGGCTGGAAGCGGAAGGCGCGGGCTCGGCCACGGGCAAATTGTTGCGGCCCGCGACGGGAGATGATGGCAGGAGCCTCATTGACTCTACCGGCCTGCTCTTGAATCGCTGGCGGCGGCCCGCGGATCGGGGCCGCGACGAGGAAGACAAGGGGCAGTACGACGCGCCGGGCGAGGTCTTCGGCGCGTGCGGCGCGGCCGCGCTGCACAGGCGGGCGATGCTGGCGGACATCGCCGTGGGAGGGCGTGCCTGGGATGAGGGTCTCTTTGCCTATTACGACGACGTGGACATTGCCTGGCGGGCGCGGTTGCGGGGCTGGCGCTGCGTCTATGTTCCCTCTGCGGTAGCCTACCATGACCGCGCCGGGTCAGAGACGCTGCGCAAGCGGGCACGCGCGCCGGGACGGCCACGCGACCAGGCCCTGGCTATCGCCAACCGCTACCGGCTGATGATCAAGAATGAATCATGGGCTACTCTCTTGCCCGACTTCCCCTTCATCATCGCCAGCGACCTGCCCCGCTGGCTCTATTTGACGCTGCGCGCGCCGCGGCTGTGGGCGTGGGCATCCCTCTTCTGGCGCGGTCTGCCGGAGGCGCGGGCCGCACGGCGGGAGATACAGGCGAGACGAAGAACATCCTGGAGCGGCCTGCGCCGTTGGTTCAGGTGAGGCATCTTTCCCTTGTCTTCTACGAGCCGGAGCCGGGTGGGCAGTCCGAGCACGTGCAGGCTTTGATACGCGGCCTGCCACCGGGGCGGTTCCGGGTGACGGTAGCCTGCGGGCCGGTGCGCCCCGCCTGGCTGAACGGCGTGAAGGCGGCGGGCGCAGAGGTAGCAGACCTGCGGCTAGGTAAATGGGGCGGCCCGGTGCAGATTGTGCACCTGGCCCGCTGGTTCAGGGCACAGCGGCCCGATCTGGTGCACCTGCACGGGCAATTCGCAGGCGGGTGGGGCCGCGTCGCGGCCAGGCTCGCCCGCGCGCCCTGCTTGGTCTATACGCCTCACGCAACGGAAATTCGCTCGCGTCTGTTGCGCCCTTTCTATGCTTTGAGCGAGAAGGGGTTGGCCCGCTTCTGCGACGCGGTGATTTACGTGAGCGAGGCAAACCGCGCGGCGGCACTGGCCCAGGGCTGGGCACAACCCGGCCAGGCCGTGGTGATTCCCAACGGCGTGGACGTGGCCGGCCTGCGTCACATCGCAGGCGCGGGCGGCGACCCACGTCCCGGCCTGGGGCTTAAGCCGGGGATTCCTTTGGTGCTCCAGGGGGGGCGGTTGCACCCGCAGAAGGGGCCGGATGTCCTTCTGGCTGCCGCGCGGCAGGTCATCTTACGTAAGCCGGAGACGGTTTTCCTGCTAGCGGGGGATGGCCCCCAGCGCGCGGCATTAGAGCGAGAAATTGGTGCTTTGGGGCTAGGCGCGCACGTCCGCATCCTGGGCCGGCGGGCGGATGTGCCCGCGCTAATGGCTGCCAGCGACGTGGTCGCCCTGGCCTCCCGTTGGGAGGGGTTGCCCTACGCCTTGCTAGAAGCGATGGCGTTGGCGCGGCCTTGCGTGGCGACGACAGTAGGCGGCTGTCCCGAGGCGATAGAGTCCGGCGAGAGTGGCCTTCTCGTCCCGCCGGAAGACCCCGGCGCGTTGGCCGCGGCCATCCTGGCCCTCCTGTCGGACAGGGAGCGGGGCCGCGCCCTGGGTCAGGCTGCTGCGCAGCGAGTAGAGGAGCGATTCAGCGTGCAGCGCACCGTGGCCGAGACCGTCGCTCTCTACGAAAGGCTGCTGGCCGCCGGAGGCTCTGCGCACAGCGTAGGATGAGGCCGCAGGGGACGCGGAACTGTGAGAGGCCCCCACCCTAACCCTCCCCCGCAAGCGGGGGAGGGGTAGGGTGGGGGCCCGGACCTGGAAACGATGCTACCATGCGCGTGCTGCAAGTGGTGGAGGCGACGACTGCCGGGGTCAAGACCCACGTGCTGAGCCTGGTGCGCCACCTGGACCGCCGTCGCTTTGACCTGGCTGTGGCCTGCCCGCCCGTGCGCCTCCCGGCCTATGGCGACGTCTCTTTCGTATCCGAGGTGCAGCAGGCGGGCGTGCCGGTGATACCGATTCCTGTGCGGCGCGCCTTGCACCCGGCGAGCGACCTGGCCGCGGCCTGGCGATTGGCAAAGGTGCTTCGCCGCGAGGCGTTTGACCTGGTGCATCTGCACAGCAGCAAGGCCGGGCTCATCGGGCGGTTAGCGGTGGTTCTCTCGCGGCGGCGCGTGCCGGTCATCTACACGCCCAATGCCTTCGCGTTCCAGGGACGGCACGGCCTGAGCCGCCGCTTCTATGCCGCTGCTGAGCGTTTCCTGGGCCGCTGGACGAGCGCGCTGGTGTGCGTATCCCCCGGCGAGCGAGACGTCGCCCTGGCCGCGCTGCTCGTTCCACCCGCGCGTCTGGTGCTCATAGAGAACGCGGCGGCGACGCGCGCGGCGCGCACGCCAGAGGAGATCGCCGCCGCCCGGCAGTCGTTAGCCTTGCCGCCCGATGCGCCTGTGGTCGGCAGCGTAGGCCGCCTGTCGGCGCAAAAAGGCCATCGCTATCTGATAGAAGCCGCGCCCGTCATCCTGGCCCGCGTCCCTCAGGCGCGCCTCGTCCTGGTGGGCGACGGCGAATTGCGGCCCACGCTGGAACAACAAGCTGCGAGCCTGGGGCTGGCCGGCCGCGTTCTCTTCGCCGGTTATCGCCCCCACGCCGCCGCCCTCATACCGGCCTTTGACTGCCTGGCTCTTCCTTCGTTGTGGGAGGGGCTCTCTTTCGTGCTGTTGGATGCATTGGCCGCCGGGGTTCCCGCCGTCGTCACCCGCATCCCCGGTACGGAGATGATCGCCGATGGTGAGACGGCGTTGATCGTGCCGCCTTGCGATGCGGGCGCGCTGGCCGCGGCCATCGCGCGCCTGCTGACCGACCAGGCCCTGGCCGCGCGCCTGGGCGAGGCGGGGCGCGCGCTCGTCGTCTCTCGCTATGACCTGGCGCAGCAGGTGCGCAAGGTGGAGCAGTTGTATGAGATGGTCACATCCTAATCACAACAGGAATTTACATCATGGATAGCACACAACTAACGAAAGAAATCGCAAACCTCGGCGCGCTGGTGGATGCCTTGCCCGCGTTGGACGCCGCCCGCCTGCGCGCGCTCTTTCACATCAGCACCAGCACGGGCGTGGTGGACCCGCCGCCGGAGATGCACGACTGGATACGCGGCTTCTTCGGCTCGCTGGAAGCAACCTTGCAGCAGACCATCGTCAAAGTGACCAACCTGTGGACGTTGGAAGGCGCGCTCTTCAACGGGCTGCGGGCCCGCCGCCCGATGGAGGCGAAGGTCAGCGGCGACCTGGAGACAGAGATACGCTCCAAACTCAAAGGCCCCTTCTTCACCCCTCTCACTGGCACACCCGCCGATTCCTTTGGCCGCGTGCGCGGCAAGCATTGCCTCACCGCAAGCAACATCGCCAAATATGACGGCTACCACGGCGTCATCGTCTTTGATGAGCCTTATCCCCTCACCTTTGATGCCGAGGCCGTGGCCGACTACCTGGACACCGCCCTGGAATGGGCCCGCCGCGCCCACGCCGAAGACCCGGCAGCCCGCTACTTCTTCTTCATGTGGAACTGCCTTTGGAAAGCGGGCGCGTCCATTCTCCACGGCCACGCGCAGACGACGATGACGCGCGACCTGCACTACGCCCGCGTGGAGGCGTGGCGGCGCGCTGGTGTCAACTATCGCATGACCCACGGACGCAATTACTTCCAGGATTTGTACGAAGCGCACCGCTCGCTGGGCCTGACCCTGGAGTGGGGCAAGACACGCGTGGTCAGTTCCCTGACGCCCATCAAGGAGAAAGAGGTTCTCCTCATTTCTGATGCGTTGGACGACGACCTGAAGCAATCGTTGTATCGCGTCCTGCGTTGCCACATTGACAGGCTCGGCGTCCGCAGTTTCAACGTCGCCCTCTACCTGCCGCCCATCGCGCCCGCGCCGGAGGATTGGAGCGGCTTCCCCGCCATCCTGCGCATCGTGGACCGGGGCGACCCGCTGAACCGCACGGCAGATGTCGGCGCGATGGAACTGTACGCGGCCAGCGTTATCTCCAACGACCCCTTCCGCGTCGTGGAGGCGTTGGCGGCGGCGTGACGGAGGCCGTGCTCACCCTGAGATTGTGCATATTCTAACAAAAAAGACATGGGGGCGCAAAGAAGCATAGGATCTTGACAAGGTTGTGTTTTTGCGTTATATTATACTCCCTTGCAGGGCAGACGCCCAGAACAAACCAATAAAACCATCCCTGGTGAAGCCTGGCCCCTTCCGCCCCCAGGGGCCTATCGGTCGGATTGAGGAGAGCAAAGGAGGTCTGCCATGTCCGTGCGCCGAGCATCAACCTGTTTGGTTCTTGTCGCAGTCGTTCTGGCGTTGGCCTGGTTCGTCTGGGCCCACGCGCCGAGGCCCGCCGCCGCCCAGACGGAGCCTGCCGCACCTGCCATCACCCTCCCCCTGACCGCCGTGGCCGATGCCTGGGTGAACGAAGACCGGGCCAACGCCGATAATAACTATGGCGGGGATAGGGAGTTGCACGTGGGCCGGGTCTTTGACCCCGCCAGCGGCCTCTTTTCCACCCGTTGGACCCTCGTGCAATTCAGCCTGGCGACATTGCCCGCCAACGCCACCGTTATCACCGCCACTCTGGAGATGTATCAAACGGGCGCCAATGACTTTGACGCCTACCAGATCCGACCCGATGCCATTTCAGCATCGTGGGGCGAGGCGACGGTCACCTGGAACAACAAGCCCGCCGCGGCTAACGTGGGCGACCTGGCAATCACCCTGGACTACTCGCTGGGTGTGAAGCAGTGGGACGTCACAAACATTGTCCAGGGCTGGCAGGCCAACCGCTCCACCAACCACGGCATCATGCTCGTCGGCATGGACGTGGACATTCCGGCCAGCGAACGCATTTTCAGCGCGCGCGAGGGCACCAATGCGCCGCGCCTTATTATTGAATATGAGGCGGGGCCGCCGCCCACCGATACCAATACTCCCACCCGCACGCTGACTCACACCCCAACTCACACCCCAACAGCCACACGCACTCCGACCCGCACCCCCACGGCTAGCAGGACACCCACGCGCACCCCCACCCCAACCGCCACGGCAGGCCCCACTTCTGCTCCGACTCTCATTGCCCTTCTGTTGCCAACGCCTTTCGTCTTCCAGTTCTATGAACCCTGCGTCTGGTGCGGCAACCCGGTCAGTTTCACCCACTATCGCGTCACGCAAGGCCTGGATGAGGATATTACTGGCACCACCCTGTACTACGACAAGGTTGCCGGCAAGGACACCTTGGCCCGCTTCTGGCTCAAGGCTGGCGCCTCCAAGTTGGGTATCAAGAGCGTTGCCTGCCAGGTCTATTACTGGAACGGGACGAAAGGTGTCTTGAAGGGCTCCGTCACGCCTGGCCTGATGAACTGGCCCTGGATTTACACATTGGACACCTTCCCCAGCCCCTCCACCGCCGTGAATTGCTGGATCCCGGGAAGCCTGTTAGCCACCGAGGGCTGGTATAAGATTCGGGCCATCGTCAACGACTCAGATAACCGTACCTGGCAGAGCGACCTCGGCGGCTATCGCCTGTTCTTGCAGACCTCCAACTACTTTGGCCTCTTCATTTTCCCGCTCTTCATACCTACAAGCATTGTCCCGAATACCCACCAATTCCTCAGTCCTGCTGAATTGGCCCACCTGACCGGCATCACCCTGCAAACTTTCCAGCGCGTCCAGCCGCTGCGGGCCGGCATAGAGGCAATCAAGACGGATGGCTCCAACCCGCACGTCGCGGGGCTACGCTACTATCTTTCTCCCAACCCGATGACCTGCTTGCCCTGGTGGACATTTGATTTCTGCAATGCCTCCGGGCGAGCAGAAGGGAACCGCCAACTGAACCTGTTCAACACCTGGGCATGGTGGGCCAACACCTTCCTGGGTAAGAACGTGGACTACCTGCACTGGGGCGAACTGGTGGCACCACAAGACCACACGGGCGGCGGTCAATCGTGTTGGAGCGGCCAACGGATCGGCGGCCAGGGTATCAGCCTGGATGACTGGGACGGCGCGGTGATGGTGCAGGAGGTGGCCCACTGCCAGGGGCTGGTGTGGGTAGGCCCTCACGCCAACAAGGCAGCCAAAGATCCGGCGCACTCTTCCACAGGCGACATCCTGATGTGGTCGAGCCAACTGATGGTCAACTTCCGTACCCGGCAGGACTTCGGGAATGTGGAAGCGGTAATGAATGGGACGATCTACCGGGTGGATGACCAGCAGATGATGGAAGGCTTTGAGTGGAACCGGCTGCGGGGCATCTTTCTGGGAAGCGACCCGTGCGGTGGCGGCGGCTGCGCCCAGGCGGCTGGCGCGGCGGCCAGTGACCAGCGATTCTTCCTCTCCGGGAGGATTGACCCGCAAGACCGCTGGACTACCGACCTCTCCATGGTCATCACCGCGCCGGTGCCGCTGCCGCTGGCTCCGCCACAAGGGGAATATGCAGTGGTTGTGTTGAATAACAGCAACGCGGAACTGGCGCGGTGGCCTTTTGACGTCAGTTTTGAAGTTACCCACGACGAATCGCCGCCTTTCGTGCCGTTTGACTTCATTGTGCCGTATCCGCAGGGCGCGGCCGCCGTGCGCGTGATACATGGCAGCACCGTTCTGACCGAACTGCACCCGCCCGCGCAGGGGCCCAGCGTTGCCTTCCAATCGGTCACCGCGGATAACACCGCGGTTGATGCCCGCTGGACGGCGAGCCATCCCAACAGCGCGCCGCTGACCTATTCCCTCTATTTCTCGCCGGACGACGGGACAACCCGTATGCCCATCGCCACCGTGCTGACGACCACGACCTACATCTGGCCCACGGCGCTGGCCCAGGGCACCACGCAGGCGCGGCTCATCGTCGTGGCGAGCGATGGCTTCCACACGGCGGAGGCTACATCTAACCGCTTCAGCATCCCCCGCAAGCCGCCGGTGGCCGCTATCAGCGCGCCCGTGGTGCCACGAGAGGAGACCCAGAGCGATGCCCACGATCATACTGAGATAGTGCCCCAACACACCATCACCCCCACCGTGGTGACGCAGACCCTCATCGCCAGCCAGCCGGTCTATCTGCATGGCACCGGCTACGACCTGAACGACGGCCTGCTGGATGGGGGGAACCTGCGTTGGGCCTCCAGCGTGCAGGGGCCGCTTGGCATCAGCAGCACGCTGACGGTGAAACTCCAACCCGGCGTCCACACCCTCATCCTGCAGGCGATCTCGTCCGTGGGCCTGATCGGCAGCGACAGCATCACCGTGAACGTCCTGGCCGACGGCGACGGCGATAGCCTCCCCGATACCTACGAACAGGCTCACGCCTGCTTGAAAGCCAACGATAGCAGCGATGCAACGCTGGATCAGGATCAGGATGGGCTATACGCGTCGGCGGAGTACCAATGGGGCACGAAACCGTGCGTGACCGACACCGACGGCGATGGCGCGAACGACGGCGCAGAAGTAGCGGCGGGCAGCAACCCCCTGGATGCGAACAGCAGGCCGCTGCCGGCTATTGCCCAAGCCCCGGAGTCTATCCACTTTGCGGGCTGTGGGTTGCTGCCGCCGCCCGCGGCCCAGACAATCCCCCTGACCACCACGGTTGCCTTTAGCGTGACGACCGACGTACCCTGGCTTCACGAGACACGCCAGCAGAACGGCAACCTGCAGGTCAGCGTGACCTGTGCCGACGTCGTGGGCGATGGGGTCATTGGCAGAATCATGCTCACGGCCGGCGGGCGGCAGCCGCTCCGGATTGAGACCGATCTGACCATCGGTATCAGCCGCCGCTACCTGCCGATGATAAGGCGCAACGGGCAGTAAGTGGTTATCTCAAAACTCCGGTAGGATAGGAGGGTAGAGTCAGCGGATGCCTTCCCGTTCGGGCCGCGAGTCCCGGCCCGCCGGCTGTTCGCCTCGCCAGCCGGCCCTGCGCCCTGGCCGGGCGCAGCCCGGCACAGGGGACGAGACGGTCGGCTTAGCGGAATAGCGGATAGCAACTGTCCACGAAGGTCTGTGAAAATACAAGTTGGGGCGTTCGTTTGAACGCCCCAACTTTATTCCTCGCCTCTTCTGGAACCTGGCCGAGACGAAATACGTTAGGATACGTGGATGAAGGCCCTGAGACTTGCCTAAACAAACGAGGTCGGTTTTCCTTGCCCCGCTTTTTGGATAATGATAGAATACGAGGGCCCGCACCGTCGCGGGCCCACTCCATTGATGGGGATACCACCATGCTCCGCCAAACACTCCTCTATCTCTCGCGCCACGAAACTGCCTACCGGCTCATAACCGGCTTTCCTTTCTCGCGCGCTGCCGCGCGCCGTTTCGTCGCGGGCGAGAGCCTGTCAGATGCTATCGCCGCCGTGCGCGCCAACGAGGCTCACGGCATCTATGCTATCCTGGACTACCTGGGCGAGAACGTCATCAGCCGGTCGGAAGCGCGCGCGGCAGGAGACGAATACATCGCTGCTTTATCGGCCATCGCCCAAAGCGGCCTGCGCGCCAGTGTGAGCGTCAAACTGACTCAGATGGGGCTGGACATCGGCGACGACTTCTGCTACGAGAACGTGGCGCGGATCGCCGCGCAAGCTGCCTCTTGCCATACGTCCGTCTGCATTGACATGGAGGGCTCGCCTTACACTGAGCGCACCTTGCAGATGTATCGTCGGTTGCGGGAGCATTACAGCAACGTGACCACGGCCATCCAGTCTTACCTCTATCGCAGCCAGGAGGACGTGGCCTGCCTGGTAGATGAGGGGATCGGCAACTTGCGTCTGATCAAGGGCGCGTACGACGAACCGGCCAGCGTCGCCTTCCCCAAGAAAGCAGACGTGGATGCCAACTTCCTGCGGCTGATTGAGATCATGATGCGGCCCGCTGCGCTGGCGCGGGGAGCCCATTGCGCCATCGCCACCCACGATGAGAAGATCATCCGCTGGGCGATCCTATACGCCTACCGTCACGACGTCCCACGCAACCGCTTTGAGTTCCAGATGCTCTACGGCATCCGCCGCGACTTGCAAGAGAAACTGGTCGCCAAAGGCTACACCGTGCGGGCTTACATTCCCTATGGGACGCATTGGTATCCCTACCTGATGCGCCGCCTGGCCGAGCGCCCCGCCAACCTCCTCTTCTTGCTACGCAATCTGCTCCTGTGAATGAGCTGCTGGTGACTAGAGCAACCACAAACCTGCTCACATGACTATATGCGGAGAGACACCCGATGGACGTTATACTCGCTTCAGACGCCCGATATCTGAATACTGCGCCGGTGCTGGATGAACTGATGCAAGACTCTTTGAACATCCTCCTGCCTACCAGCGCCGCTGCTGTCTGGGGTTGGACTGTCGTTAGTGTGTTCGTCATGGATCTCGCCCTGCCCCGGGCCTACCTGATCTTCTTCCTGAGCCTGTTGACCATCTGGGCCGGAGATCGCCTGCGCCAGCGATACCTGAATCTTGCCGTTGGCATCTATCTCGCTGGCCTCGCTTTGGTTGTGACGATCTTGGCGATCAGTTTTAGTGATGCCGCCGTTCTCTATCTCTATATGTTGGTCGTGCTGATCACAGCCATGCTTACGGGGCCTCGGGCCACCGGGGTCGCGACCATCGTCAGCGCAGCCCTCGTGCTGACCATCGGCCAAAGGGTCCATCAGATGCCCTTCTCTGGTGTGGTTCTGCCTCTCCTGCTCATCGTCCTCACTGCCTTAACAACCTGGCTCAGCGCACAGCGTCTTTTCACGGCATTGGCCTGGTCGCTCACAATGACCAGAGAAGCGCAGAAGCACGCCGATGAAGCACAAAAAAATCGCGGCGAGATCGCGCGCATCCTGAAGAGTCTGGATGAGGCTTACGTCCGCCTGGAACGTGCCCACGAGGGGCTCATCTTCGCTCGCGAAGCGGCAGAGAAGGCCTATCGCTTTAAGACAGAGTTTGTCACCAGCGTCAGCCACGAACTGCGCACCCCCCTCAACCTGATCGTAGGTTTCAGCGAGATGATGGCGACAGCCCCTGAGAGTTATGGGGGAGTCCTGTTGCCAAGCCAGTATCGGGGAGACGTGATGGCAATCTACAGCAGCGCCAAGCATTTGCGCGATCTGATCAACGATGTTCTTGACCTTTCGCGCATTGAGGGCGGGAGACTGCCACTCAGCAAAGAGCCTGCCGACCTGGCCGAGGTGGTGCATGAGGCGGCCGGCATGGTGCGTGGCCTCGCAGAATCGCGGGGGTTGCGACTGGACGTAGGCTTGTCAAGCCGCCTGCCGATGCTGCGGCTGGATCGCACACGCATCCGACAAGTCCTTTTGAATCTCTTGACGAATGCTATCCGCTTTACAGACGCCGGATGGATCCGTGTGCGCGTGGGAAAGGAAGGGACTGAGGCTGTCGTAGTCGTCCAGGACAGCGGGCGTGGCATCTCTCCTGAGGGCCTTGCGAGGGCATTTGAAGCCTTCAGCCAACTGGAGGAAGATCGCGAGCGTCAGGGAAGCGGGTTAGGGCTGGCGGTCAGTAAGAAGTTCGTAGAGCTACATGGCGGGCGCATGTGGATAGAGAGCGAG
>JADYZS010000531.1 GCA_020853075.1 Anaerolineae bacterium
ACCTCCTGGGCACATTAGCCACCCAGTCTGCCGCGCAGCAGGTGAATGCCGTCCTTTGCAGCGGCGACCGCGACCTCTTCCAGTTGGTCGGCCCGCGCGTCGTCGTGCGCTACACGCCCGGCGGCCCTCACCCCAAAACGATGACTTACGACGAGGCGGCGCTACGGGCGCGCTACGGCCTGGCGCCCACAAAGTTGGTTGATTTCAAGGCGCTGACCGGCGACAAGTCGGACAACAACCCCAGCGTCCCCGGCATCGGCGAGAAGACGGCCCCGCAATTGGTGCAGCACTTCGGCAATCTTGAGGGCCTCTACGAGCGTCTCGCCGAGGTCAAGCCGGCACGCATCCAGCAGGCGCTGGCGCAACACCGTGACCAGGTGTTCCGCAGCAAATACCTGGCGACCATCGTGACGCGCGTGCCCGACATCATCCTGGATCTGGACGCCTGTCGCACCACCGATTACGATCGCGACCGCGTCGTCAGCCTCTTCCGCGAGTTGGAGTTCCGCTCGCTGTTGGAGCGACTGCCGGAGAGCGAGCGCACCGGCCCGCCCCAGCAAATGGGCCTTTTTGACGAGGAGGCGACGCCCGCGGCAGGCAAAGCGGAGAAGAAGGACGCGACGAATTATCGTTTGGTAGATACGGAAGATGCTCTGACCGAGGTCGTCAAGGCGGCAAGCGGCACCCCTCTCCTCTCGGTGGACGTGGAGACGACGAGCACCGACCCCATCGGCGGGCAACTGGTAGGCATCGCGCTGGCCTGGGACGAAGGCCAGGCCGCGTACGTCCCGGTGGGTCACAGAGAGCAAATTGGTGCGCCTGTGCGCCAGTCGTCGTGGGAGGTCATGCGGGCAAGGCTCAAGCCGATACTGGAAGATGCGGCCATCGCCAAGTGCGCGCACAACGGCGAGTTTGACCTGGCGGTGCTGGCCGAGGCAGGGATTGACACACGCGGGCTCGCGTTTGACACGATGCTAGCCGAATGGCTCTGCGACCCCGCCAGCCGCAGCCTGGGCTTGAAAGCGTTGGCCTTCACCCGCCTGGGCGTGGAGATGACCCACATTGACGCGCTCATCGGCAAAGGGAAGACACAGCGCACCATGGCCGAGGTTCCGCCCGCGCAGGTGACCGATTACGCCGCCGCGGATGTGGACATGACGCTGCGCCTGGTTCCCATCCTGCGGCAAAACCTGGAAGAAAAGAAGCAGACGCGCCTCTTCACCGACGTGGAGATGCCGTTGGTTCCCGTTCTGGTCGCCATAGAGCGCGCTGGCGTCCTGCTGGATTTGCCCCATCTGAAGGCGATGGAGAAGATGCTGGCCGAGCGGCTGGTCGCGCTGGAGCAGGAGATTCACAACCTGGCAGGCTTCCCCTTCAATATCAATTCTACACAACAGTTGGCCGACGTCCTCTTTGGCAAACTGGCCCTCCCCACCCAGGGCTTGCCGCGCACGGCCACCGGCAAAATCAGCACCGCGGCGGACGTGCTGGAAAGCCTGCAAGGGAAGCACCCCATCATTGACTATATCCTGGAGCAGCGGCAAATCAGCAAGTTGCAATCCACCTACGTCCAGGCCCTCCCCGCGCTGGTCAACCCGCGCACCGGTCGCGTGCACACCAGTTTCAACCAGACCGGCTCGGAGACGGGGCGTATTTCCTCCTCCAACCCCAACCTGCAAAACATCCCTATCCGCACCGAGTTGGGCCGTCAGGTGCGCAAGGCCTTCATCGCGCCGCCCGGCTGGCGGCTCATCTCTGCCGACTATTCCCAGGTGGAATTGCGCATCCTGGCCCACGTCAGCAAAGATCCTGTGCTCCTGGGCGCGTTCGCCCGCGGCGAGGATGTCCATGCCAGCACCGCCGCGCGCATCTACAACGTGCCGATTGACCAGGTGACAAAGGATATGCGGCGCGTCGCCAAGACGACGAACTTTGGCCTGATGTACGGCCAGGGCGCGTTCGGTCTCGCGCAGCAGACGGGGATGAGCCAGGGCGATGCCAGCGAGTTCATCGGCAAGTACTTCGCCGCGTACCCCCAGGTGAAGGCGTGGCTGGACAACACCCGCAGCGTCGCCGCGCGCCAGGGGTACGTAGAGACCTTATTGGGTCGTCGCCGCTACTTCCCCGAATTGCAGAGCGAGGCGCGCAGCAATTTCAACGTGCGCCAGGCGGCGGAGCGCGCGGCCATCAATGCACCCATCCAGGGGACGGCTGCCGACATCATCAAAATCGCCATGATCCGGCTTCACGCCGCCCTGCAGGAGCGAAAACTGCGCAGCCGTATGATTTTGCAGGTGCACGACGAACTGGTGTTGGAGGCTCCGGAGGACGAGGTTGCAACGGCAGGACGGCTGACGGAGGAGATGATGGAGGGAGCGTTCACGCTGGACGCGCCCCTCAAGGCTGACGTTTCCGTCGGGCAAAACTGGGAGGAAATGGAGTCGCTCTCTTGATTCGTGACGAACTGGCATACCTGTTGACCCAGGCGGCGCAGGACGCTCAACGCGCGGGCGCGCTGCCCCCCTTTGACTTGCCTCCCTTGTCGGTTGAGCGACCCAAGCAGGCGAGCCACGGCGACTACGCCAGCGCCGCCGCGCTTTCGCTGGCGCGGCCGGCGCGCAAAGCCCCCCTGCAAATCGCCCAGGCCATTGCGCAGCACATCCCGCCTACCGATATGCTGGGCAAGGTGGAGGCCGTGCCGCCCGGCTTCATCAACCTGACGTTGAGCGACGCCTGGCTGGCGCGCCAGGCGGATACCATCCTGGCCGCGGGGATGACCTTCGGCAACCTGGACATAGGCCGGGGCCGCAAAGCCCAGGTAGAGTTCGTCAGCGCCAACCCCACAGGCCCTCTGACCATTGGCCGCACGTGGGGTGCGGTGCTGGGCGACGTCATCGCCAACCTCCTGACCGCCGCGGGCTACGCCGTCACGCGCGAATACTACTTCAACAACGCCGGCCGCCAGATGCGCATCCTCGGCGAATCGGTGCGCGCCCGTTACCTGGAACTTCTAGGCCATAGCATCCCCGGCGGAGGGGACACTGGTGCCTTTCCGGAGGAGGGCTACCAGGGCGAGTACATTTACGACATCGCCCGCAGTATCCTGGAGACCCACGGTTCGGCCTGGGCCGAGGAGGATTGGCAGCCGTTCAAGGAAGCGGCGGAGGCCGCGGTCTTCGCCAACATCCGCGCCACGCTCCAACGCTTCGGCCTGGAGTTTGACGTCTGGTTCAACGAGAGTTCACTCTATGCCACCGGCGAGATAGAGCGTACGCTGGCCGCGCTGCGGGAGCGGGGCTACGCCTACGATGCCGACGGCGCGGTCTGGTTCCGCGCCACGGCGTTCGGCGCGGATAAAGACCGCGTCTTGGTAAAATCGTCGGGCGAGCCGACCTATCGCCTTCCCGACATCGCCTATCACGTCAACAAGTTGGGGCGCGGCTTTGAGTATATCGTCAATATCTTCGGCGCGGACCACAAGGACGAATACCCCGACGTCATCGCTGGCGTGCGCGCGTTGGGCCTCCCCGCCGATTGCATCCAGGTTATCATCCACCAGTTCATCAACCTGGTGCGGGACGGCAAGCAGGTGCGCATGAGTACCCGCCGCGCCAACTACGTGACGCTAGACGACCTGCTGGACGAGGTAACGGTGACCAACCCGGAGACCGGCATCGCCCTCCCCGGCAAAGACCCGGTGCGCTTCATCCTCCTCACCCGCTCGCCCGACAGCACCATGAACTTTGACCTGGAATTGGCGAAGCGCCAATCCAACGAGAACCCCGTCTATTACGTGCAATATGCCCACGCCCGCATCGCCAGTATCCTGCGCTTTGCCCAGGAGTCGGGCGCGATGGCGGGCAGCGTGCCTGCCGAGGGCGACGTGCGCCTCCTGACCCACCCCGCGGAGATGGCCCTCGTCCGCAAGATGCTGGACTTGCAGGAGGTCGTTGAGCAGGCGGTGACGAAACTCGCCCCGCACCATCTCAGCCATTATGCCCAAGACCTGGCCGCGACCTTCCACGCCTTTTACCGTGACTGTCGCGTCGTTTCGTCGGAGCCGGGCGACCGGCCCCTGATGCTGGCCCGCCTGAGGCTGGTCGCTGCGACCCAAATCGTTCTCGCCCGCGCTCTGGGGCTCATGGGGATGACCGCACCGGAACGCATGTGAGAATCGGCAAGTTCCTCCTTTCTTTCGTCTTCGCCTGGCAGGGCATCGTCCACGCCTTCCGCAGCCAGCGC
Source organism: Anaerolineae bacterium (assembly GCA_020853075.1). Lineage (GTDB taxonomy): Bacteria > Chloroflexota > Anaerolineae > JADYZS01 > JADYZS01 > JADYZS01. The sequence goes on from JADYZS010000531.1 coordinate 4,243, forward strand.
AACTTCAGGGTACACACGGCTATCGCGCTGGGCGCGGTGGCCGTGGGGTTAGGCGTCGGGCTGGATGCTACCCGCTGGGCCATCATTGCCGTGACCATCGGCCTCGTCTTCAGCGCGGAACTGGTCAACACGGCGTTGGAGGCCGCGGTGGATCTGGCAACGGACGACCTGAAGCCGCTGGCGAAAGTCGCAAAGGATACCGCCGCGGGCGCGGTCGTGGTAGCCGCGGCGAGCGCGGTGGCGGTGGGCGTGTTTATCTTAGGGCCACCGCTGTTGCGGCTGGCGGGCAGGCTGCTAAGATGAGATGAGGTAGGATACCATGAAAGATGACCTTACCAGCCAAGAAATTTTGGGGGTATTGAGAAGGGAGTTGCCCTTCCTGCGGGAGAAGTACGGCGTGGAGAAGATTGCCCTGTATGGCTCGTTCGCCAGGGGAAGCCAGGCAAGGAAGAGCGACGTTGACATCCTAGTACAATTGGCAAATCCTTTGGGGCTTGGTTTTGTTGAATTGGCCGATTATCTGGAGAAGGCGTTGGGCCGTAAGGTGGATCTGGCAACTTTTAATAGCCTGAAGAGAAGCCTGGAAACCCCAAGATACCGTCACATCGCTGCCGACATCCAAAGGACGCTGGTGTATGTCTAAGCGCAGAGATGCGGACTACCTGAACGATGTACGCGAGGCGATGGAGAGAATCGCTATCTATACGTCTGGCTTGACTTATGACCAGTTCATGGCGGACACAAAAACTCAGGATGCGATTGTCCGCAATCTGGAAGTCATCGGCGAAGCAACGAAGAAACTGTCCAGTTCCTTGAGAGACTCCTATCCTCAAATCCCGTGGAAGAATTTGGCGGGTGTGAGAGACAAGCTGATCCACGATTATTTTGGCGTCAATTACGAGATCGTGTGGACGATTGCCCAAAAAGAACTTCCGACCCTTCTCTCCCAAATTGAGAGCCTTGCTCAGGACAACTCCCCCGAGGTTTAAAGGCAACGCTATGGGCACAGTGGATGGCATCTGTTCAACAACCTTCTCCCCAACGAGGAGTACACCATGACCACACGCACCCGCTTCAACCGAATCCTTCACTGGCAGACGCCCGACCGCATCCCCAACATGGATTTCGGCTACTGGACCGAAACCGTCACCCTCTGGCACAAGCAAGGTCTCCCCTCCCACGTCAAAACCGGCGCCGACGTAGAACGCTACCTGGAGCTGGAAGGCGTGGAGATGATCCCCTATATCACAGTGAAGAATGGGCTATATCCACGTTTCCCGCGCAGGATTCTGGAGGATGAAGGCCGGTTCCGTCTCCTGCGGGATGGAGAGGGGAACATTTGCCGTGTGCCGAAGAAAGGCACAACGATCCCACAGTTCGTCCGCTACGGCCTGCAGACACGGGAGGATTGGCAGGTTTATAAGAAGCGGTTGGATTACGCCGATCCAGGCCGCATCGGCAACGTGAAGAAAGAGGTGGCCGACGCGCACGCCGCCGGGCTGCCGGTGCGCTTCAACGCCGGTTCTCTCTACGGCTGGCTGCGGGACTGGATGGGCGTGGAGAACATCTCCATCGCCATCCTGACCGACAAGAAGTGGATTGAAGAGATGATGGAGCGTCTCACCGAGTTGACCATCCATCTGATTGAGAAGACCCTCCCCGGCCTGGAGGTGGACGTGGCCTGGTGGTGGGAAGATATGTGCTACAACCGCGGCCCCCTGATCTCGCCCAAGTTGTTCAAGGAACTGATGGTCCCGCGCTACCGGCGCATCACCGACACCCTGCGCAAGTACGGCGTGGACGTCAACATCCTGGATTGCGACGGGAACATCCACGAACTGGTGCCCGGCTGGCTGGAGGGTGGCATCAACTGCATGTTCCCCATTGAGTCGGCACACACGGACGTAATGAAGTTGCGCCAGGAGTTCGGCAAAGACGTCTTGCTGGTCGGTGCGGTGGACAAGCGGGCGTTGATCCGGGGCGGCGAGGCGATCGACCAGGAGTTGGCGCGGTTGCGCCCGTTGGTGGAGCAGGGCGGCTATATCCCGACGGTGGATCACCGGGTGCCAGCGGATGTGTCGCTCAAAAATTATCTGTATTATGTGAAGAGGAAGAGGGAGACGCTGTTGTAGATGAGTCGTTTGCGGAGGATTGCTCAGGCGGCCCCACGGAAAGATACCTGAGGTTTATCAGCGAGTTTAGAGAGATAGTACCACTCTCGGTTATTGGATCGGTTGCAAGTATTTTCGGCATGGATTTTGTGGAGACCGCAGAGGGTAAGTACAGAAATCGTGGTTGCGCCTATCGCCCATCCGTGCTAGAATGTCGCCATCACCAAACGCGGTGGAAAGCCCGCACGAGTACGCAGGAGTGATGTCACTGGATTCAACAGCACTGGCCCACGCGGTTATTGACCTCATCGGCGACAAGCAGGCGGAGCAGATCGTGCTCCTTGACCTGCGTTCCCTCTCGCTGATGGCCGACTACTTCGTCATCTGCACAGCCACCACCGAACGGCAGACGAAGGCCATCCTGGATGCCCTCACGGAGGACATGAAAGGGCGAGGGATTCGTCCCCTGGCCGCGGAGGGCGATACCGGCTCCGGCTGGGTGCTGCAAGACTACGGCAGCGTCATCGTCCACGTCTTTGCGCCAGAGCAGAGAGCCTTCTACCAACTGGAACAACTGTGGCGTGACGCGCCGGTCGTCCTCAAGATGATGTGAGGAATGGGATACATCCTCGGCCTCCGTTGTGTCCTCTGCGGCGAAGAATACAACACCAACCAGGTCACCTACGTCTGCCCTAAGCACGGCGACGAAGGCATCCTGGATGTGGTCTATGATTACGCTGCCATCGGCCGTGCCTTCAGCCGCAACGACCTGGCGAATAAGCCGCCGAACATTTGGCGCTACCAAACCCTTCTCCCCATCCCCGACGTTAGCATAGATGACACCACGGGCGCGCTCTGGTCCGTCGGCTGGACGCCCCTCTACCACGCGGAGCGGCTGGGCCGCGACCTGGGCCTGGCGCACCTGTACGTCAAAGACGACGGGCGCAACCCCACCGCGTCCCTCAAGGACCGGGCCAGCGCCGTCGCCGTCATCAAGGCGCGGGAGGCGGGCGCGGAGGTCGCCACCACGGCCAGTTCGGGCAATGCAGCCTCGGCTCTGGCGGGCATGGCGGCCAGCACTGGCCTGCCGACGGTCATCTTTGTGCCGGAGACCGCGCCCCAGGCGAAGGTGGCGCAACTTCTCATCTTCGGCGCGCGCGTCCTGCTGGTGCAGGGAACCTATGACCAGGCTTTTGACCTCTGCCTGGCCGCGTCCAAAGAGTACGGCTGGTATTGCCGGAACACCGCCTACAACCCCTACATGAGCGAGGGGAAGAAGACCGCCGCTTACGAAATCTGCGAGCAGTTGAACTGGCGTGCGCCCGACCGCATCTTCGTCTCGGTGGGCGACGGCTGCATCATCGGTGGCCTGTGGAAAGGGCTGCGCGACCTGGCCGCCCTGGGCTGGATTGACCGGATGCCAAAACTGATGGGCGTGCAGGCCGCGGGCTCCGCCGTGCTGGTGGAAGCCTGGCGGCGCGGAACGGAGGAAATCACACCCATCGTGCCGCAGACCATCGCCGATAGCATCTCCGTCGGCATCCCGCGCGACCGCATCAAGGCGCTACGCGCGGTGCGCGAGACGGGCGGGGCATACCTGGCCGTGACGGACGAGGAGATACTGGACGCGATGCGATTGCTGGCGCGCGGAGCGGGCGTCTTTGCCGAGCCCGCGGGCGCGACGGCCTACGCGGGGTTGGTGCAGGCGGAGCACGCGGGCCAGGTGGATTCCGGCGAACGAGTCGTAGTGCTGGTCACAGGGAACGGGCTAAAGGACGTGGCGAGCGCCATCAAAGCCACCGGGCAGGCGCAGCGCATCGCTCCGACGATGGATGCCGTGCGCGCGGCTGTGCCGAAAATGCCTTAGAAACTGTCTCAGGACTTTGAGAGGATGGCGGTTAAGTGTCAGCGGATTGCCGCGGCATAGCGGATTATCGGATATAGGCCGACGCTGCATCCGCTGACCCGACGACGGCTGCATAGGCAACTGACTTGACAACGGGGCCGCGTGGCAGGGTGTGGTATGATGTACCGTGTACTCAGGTCGCTGATGACCGCTGTTTGGCTGGCCTTGCTGGTTACCATTTCAGGGCATCTCATCGCCACGGCCCAGAATCATGGGGGGCCAGGTATCTCGTATGCCGGCCTGCCGGAGCACTGGCTGGAGCGGCTGAACTACTACCGCCGCGCGGCCGATCTGCCGCCACTCACCGAGGCTCCATCCTTTTCGGTTGATCTGGCGAAGCACGTTGCCTATATGCTGCTGAACCCTGACGACATCTTTCACGGTGAGACGCCGGGGCGTCCCGGCTATACGCCGGAGGGGAACCGGGCGGCGGCTGAGAGTAACCTGTATTGGTACGCAGGCCCTATCCCTCCTCCTGATCCCATTGATACCTGGATGGAAAGCCTGCCTCACCGCTACGGGATACTGCACCACGGACTGCAAACCGCCGGCTTCGCCCTGGCTTGCAATAGCCAGCACTGCGGAGCGGGGTTGAATGTGTTGCGCGGCCTGCAATCTGGGGCCAACGCGATGCCCGATGGCGTCGTCTATCCCGGCCCCGGTCAGGGGAGAGTCAGCACAGGCATCATCTCGTGGCAGTTTGACTGGCAGCCGACAGCGGTGCTCACGGGCGCTGCCCTGTGGGACGCCAGCGGCAAGCCGGTCGCTATCACCACCCATTCCCCTAAACCGGGCGACTACTTTAACGTCGTGGCAGTATTGCCAACCGAATCGCTATCTCCAGGCGTCACTTATACCGTGGAGATGCACGCCACCCTGGGCGGACGGGAACTGAGCCGCACCTGGAGTTTTACGACTTTCATCCAACCCGCCTATGCGGTGTATGCACCGCTCGTCATTTACAACCACTAACCAAATGTTTATGAAAACCCTTCGCATCCTACCCTTACTTCTCGCTCTCCTCCTCAGCGCGCTGCTGGCCGCGTGCCGCTCCGGCCATTCCCCATCCTCCCATACGCAAATGATCATCCCAGGCAACCTGGATACCAATACCACGCGGAAATCCGACGGCGGCCTCTTCCAGGCCACCATCATCCCCTCCGTGACCCCTGTTCCGGTCAACCAGATCCACACCTGGACGTTACACGTAGAGACCACCAGCGGCCAGGCAGTCGTGGGAGCCGCGATCACCCTGGATGGCAGGATGCCCCAGCATAGCCACGGTATGCCGACGGAACCGGAAGCCACGCAAGACCTGGGGAACGGCGACTACCTGGTGGAAGGGATGAAGTTCCAGATGGGCGGCTGGTGGGTCGTCAAGTTCCAGATCACGGCCAACGGCCAAAGCGATAGCGTAACTTTCAATCTGA
>JADYZS010000532.1 GCA_020853075.1 Anaerolineae bacterium
AGGAGAGAACGCGCACGTTGATTCTGCGTGGGGTAACGCTTCCGGGTGGGGTGGCATTGGTGGGGCAGAGGATTTACGTGGAGCGGTCTGAGGGTGGTGGGGTGGATTACGAGATAGAGGCGGTGGACGGGCCACGGGTGCGGGTGCGGGCCAGCAGCCTCATCTTCAATCGGGGCATCGTGAAAGACTATGATGCCAGCAGCCGGACCATTTCGTCAGACTCTTTGCTCTCGCTCCTCGGCGCGCCGGGGCCGCAGGGGCGTGGTTTGACGCTGACGTTAGACGGCCAGGCCAAACCTCTGCGCGTCCGGCCTTCTTCCGGCCCCTACCATCACGGCGATGGCAAGCATACTCAGACCCTCGCGCTGGATAGCGCGCCGGAGCGGGAGCCACGTGCGGGGGAAGGGTTCACCGTGTGGAGCGTGGGGCCGGGCGACCGGGTGCGGGTTCCGGGAACGGTCTCGCTGGAACGCCTCTCGGCCACGCGCTACCGGGTAGCGGCCAACGCGTCGCTGCGCCTGACCTTGCCGGGGCCGCGTGGGGCCCATGCCTGGTTGCGGCGGGCGATGGGCTGGTTTGATTGTGGTGGGATACAGGCCGCCTTCATCACGCCGGAGATGGTAGGCGCGAACGCGGTTGAACTCGTACTTTCGGCCCGCAGCCCGGCGTAGGGGTAGCCTGGACGGATGAATGAGAATGTACCGTAAAGAACGCAGGGATGACGCTTTGCCTCTGCGTTCTCTGTTACCTCTGCGGTAAAACTGCTTCAGGACAGCGGGCTATCGGAGCCTGAGCCGATGAACACAGCAACCCTAACCTCAACGTTACGCAAACAAGCCCTCGCGAACGTCGCTCAGAACGAGTGGCTGGCAAGGCTGGTGCGAGATTACCGCGACCTGGCCGCGCGCTGGGCCACCTGGGACGAAGCCGGTCTGCGTGCCCTTGTCCCGCCGCCGGAGATTCGCAGTTGGAACTACGCCAACACTTATGGCTGTCCCCTGCACGGCGGCTCTCGCGCGGTCTATGAGTACAGCCTGGACCACCCCGGCCAGGCGCGCTGCCGCATCGGGGGCGAAGTCTATCCCAACCCCGACTTTCCCGACCCCGATGGCCGCGGCTGGTTAGACGGACGCCCCGGTAGCCTGACTCCGGGCCAGCGCTACCCCTTTGTGGCAGACTACTATCGCTTCGTGTGGCTGGAGTTGCGCGAAGCCTGTTTCGCCCTGGCGTTGGAGCATCTCCTGTCCGGCGACCCGCGCCCCGCGCGGCAGGCCGCGACGATCCTTGCTGCCATCGGCGAGGTCTATCCCCGCACCGACAATCGCTGCACCGAAGCGTGGGCGCCACCCTCCTGGTGGGTTCCTGTGACCGAACATATCATGGAAGGGTTTCTCCTGCGCGCGCTGGCGAACGCCTACATTTACATAAAGGGCAGCGGTCAGGTACGTGAGGATGAGAAGCAGACTATTGAGAATGGCTTACTGCGCCACGCCGCCCAGGTCATGCGCCGCGTCCATCACGACCATCCCACGCTGCAACTGCACAACACGGCTGCCTTCCTTTTGCAGGGCATCTCCGCCTGTGCGCGGGCCCTCGCCGACGAGGAACTTCTGCACTACGTCGCCGGGGCGATGGATTTCCTGTTGAGCAACGCGGTCTGGGAGGGCGGCTTCTGGAATGAAGGAAGCATCGGCTACCATGCGGAGGTCACGCGGGCACTCACCTTTGTAGCCGAGGCGTTACGCCCCCAAGTGGATCTCTACAAGCATCCGCGTTTCCGGCAGATGATAGACCTCCTCTTTGACGTGCGCTCGTTGGAAACGGGCGAGGGATTGGCCCTGGGCGATACCCTACACAGCACACAGCAGAGCGCCTTCTTCGCGCCCATTGCCCGCTCCGAGTGGGGTGACGGGCGCTACGTGCTCGGCGCGGATGCCTTCGGGCCGCCCCCGCCGGGGAGCATCGGGATCAGCCCTTACACGCACCACGTTCTCGGTTATCGCGATGCTATCGCTCTGTTTCTGACGCGGCCTCTGCGCGCCGTCTTTGGCCGTGGCGAAGAATCGCCTGTCGGGTGGCGGCGGTACGGCACAACTGCCAATCTTTCCGTTCTACGCGAGCGGTTGCGCGGCGAAGGGCCCCCTGCGGGCTGGCTGGAAGCCATGCTCTACTACGGGCCATTCTGCATCTCTCAGACTCACGGCCACGCCGACAAACTCTCTCTGGCGATGTTCGGTCAGGGGCGAGGGTGGCTAGAGGAGATCGGCCTGACCGACGGCTACCTCATCCCTGTTTATGTGGGCTGGAGCCAGCACAATCTCAGCCATGCCACCGTCACGGTGGATGCCCGCAAGCAAGAGCCTTTCCCTGGCGGACGCCTGTACCTTTCTCACCTGAGCGAGCACATCAAGGTGGCCGATGCCTCTGCCGAGGATGCTTACCCCGAACGCGTCTCTCTCTATCGCCGCTGCCTCAGCCTGGTGCGCGACCCTGTTGACAACACCGCCTACCTCTTTGACCTCTTCCGCGTGCGCGGAGGCACACGCCACGAATACTCCCTTCATGCCAGCGATGCGACCTTTCGGGCCGAAGGGTTAGCCCTGGGCGAGCCGCAGCCGGGGACGCTGGCCGGTTCTGACGTTCCCTATGGCGATCCGCAGGGCTTTGACCTGCGGCCCGGTCAGATCATGGGTTATCGCGGCAGCGGCTACCAGGTCCTCTCCCAGCCTGCCTATGCCGCAGGCGAGAAGCCCTGGCGCGCCTTCTGGCAGCAGGGAGACAAGGGTCTCCTGGTTGCCATGCCCGGCGGTGCCGGTGAGACGGTCATCGTGGCCGACGGCCAACGATTCCAGTTGCAAGAGAACGGGCCGCAAGACCGCTTCCAGTATCTCCTGGTGCGCCGCGAGGCGGAGAAGGAGTTGCGGAGCGATTTCGTGGTGGCGTTGGAGGTCTTCCAGGGCCAACCGAGGGTAGAGGGTGTGCGTCTCTTGCCGCTGGAGGAGGGAGGGGAGGATGCTGTCGCCGCGGCGGTGATGCGGGGTGAGGCCGAGGATTGGTTCATCCACAACCTGCGCCCGTCTGCGGCGGTGAGGACGGATGAGTTAGAGGTACGTGGGGGATACGCGTATCTCTGCCTGCGCCGAGGTGAGCCTGAGTATATGATGCTGCTGGGTGGCTCGCACCTGGCATTTGGAGGATACGTGCTGGAAACGGAGGCTGGGTATGAGGGGGAGGTGGCGCGGGTAGAGGAGAGAACGCGCACGTTGATTCTGCGTGGGGTAACGCTTCCGGGTGGGGTGGCATTGGTGGGGCAGAGGATTTACGTGGAGCGGTCTGAGGGTGGTGGGGTGGATTACGAGATAGAGGCGGTGGA